>JAVXWK010000296.1:0-16702 GCA_032230575.1 Pseudonocardiales bacterium
GTTCTCGCCGACGATCGCCACGGTCGATCCCGCTGGCAGGGTGAGGCTGACCTCGTGCAGTGATGCCCGTCCGGTGCCGGGGTAGGTGAACGCCACGCCGGTGAGCCGGATGCCGGTGCGGATGGCATCGGGTACCTCGGCGTCGGCGGGCGGCGGCTGCTGGGCGGCCGTCAGGGCGCGCAGCCAGCGCAGCCGGGCCATGCCGCGCGTCATGCGCTGCAGCCGCCGGAACATCTCCAACGCGGAGTTGACCTGCCGGTTGACCTGGGTGGCCAGGACGATGACGAGGACGACGGAGCCCACGCTGCTGTGCCCGGCGATGGCCTGGCGCAGCGAGAGCAGGACCGCGGCGATGTACGCGGCGGAGAAGGCCAGCTGCCCGGCCGCCTCGATGAGTGCCGAGCGCAGTTCGGCGCGGGCCAGCACCCGGCCCTCGTCCGCCCACAGCGCGCGGTGGCGACGCCGGAACTCGGCCTGCAGCCGGAACACGCGGATCTCCTTGGCGGGTGCCGCGCCGGTCCCGAGCTCGAAGAGGTTCCTGGCCTGCCGGGAGACGGTGGCGGAGCGTTCCCTGGCTCCGTTCTGGACGTCCTGGGAGCGGTGAGTCGCGTACATGGGCAGCAGGGCGGCGACCGGGAGCAGCATCAGCAACGGGCTGACCGACGCGAGCAGCCAGCCCGTGAACGCCGTGGACACCCCCAACGACAGCAGGGTCATCAGCCCGACCAGCGCGTCCGGGTACTGCCCGATCTCCTTGCGCAGCAGGGCGATCTCGTCGGCGTAGTCCGGGCGCTCGTGGTGCTCCACGCCCGCGGAGCCGCCTGCGAGCTCGATCAGCTCGCGGTCCATCGTGACGGTGACGAGGTCGGCGGCCTCCCCGTACGGGATGAAGGCGAAGTGCTGCAACATGAGCGCGCAGACGGCCATCACCCCGACCAGCCCGCCGGTCAGGGCCGCGCCTGTCACGTCGCCGGCCACCGCCTGGTCGATGCCGTTCTTGAGCGCGAGTGCGAGGAGCGGCGCCGCGGCACCGCCGAGGATCATCAGCACCACCGACAACGCCATCCGGCCCGGGCTGTCACGCCAGGCGGCCGCCATGATCTCGCCGGTGGCGCGCAGTGCGGCGATCACCGTTGCGTCCCTTCGATAGTGGCCTCGTCGTCGATGTCTTCTCCGGCTTGGAACCGCCTCGCCTGGAGGTGGTACAGACCGGCGTAGCGCCCGTCTTTCTCCAGCAGGCTCTGGTGGGTGCCGTCCTCGATGACGCGGCCGTGTTCGAGGACCACGATGCGGTCCGCGTGCCGGATGCTCGAGAACCTGTGCGAGATCAGCAGTGTCGTCCGTCCCCTGGCGTTGGCGATGAACTCCTCGTAGAAGGCCGCCTCGGCCCGCACGTCCAGCGCCGAGGTCGGTTCGTCCAGAACGAGCAGCTGTGCTCCGTGGCCCATCGCGTACAGGGCACGGGCGATGGCGATCCGCTGCCACTGGCCGCCGGACAGCTCGGCCCCTTCCGCGTATCGGCGCGACAGCAGCGTGCCGACGCCGTGCGGCAGCTTCGCGATCGCCTCGTCGATGCCGGCCCGGTGAGCAGCCGCGGCCACCCGTCCGGGATCGGCCGGCTGTTCGACGGCACCGAACGCGATGTTGTCCGCGACCGACAGCTCGTAGCGGTTGAAGTCCTGGAAGATGACCGCGATCTCGCGCCGCCACGCGTCGGCCTCCAGCGACGCGACAGCCCGGCCGTCGGCCAGGATCGCACCGCTCGTCGGCTCGTACAGCCGGGACAGCAACTTGACCAGGGTCGTCTTCCCGGACCCGTTCAGACCGACCAGAGCCGTGCACTGGCCGGCGTGGATGGTCAGGTCGAGTCCGTCGAGCACCAGGCGCTCGCTGCCCGGGTAGGCGAACGACACGTTCTCGAACCGAATACCGTCACGGAGCGGCCCGGCTGTCTCGCCCGGCTCGGCGGTTTGCGGGGCTTCGAACGCCGCGGCCGCCACCTCGAACCGGCGCAGCGCGCTCACCGACTGCATGCCGAACTGCGTGCCGTTGTCCGACTCGTGGTAGAACTCGCCGAGCGAGACCGCCCCGAGCGTGGCCTGGACTCCCAGGACCAGGTGGGTCAGGGAGAGCTGACCGGCGGCGGCCGACGACAGCATCCAGGTCAGCACCAGCGCGGCCATGACCACGCCGAACACCGTCCGCCACGCGAACGCGACCCCGTTGGCCTTCCTGCGCTCGCGCCACACCGGGCGAAGCGCGGCCAGTGCGCTGTCGCGGTATCGCTCCGCGAGCCAGCCGGTCAGCCCGAACACCCGCGTCTCCTTGGCCGCACTCGGCCCCGTGCCCAGTTCACGGAAGTACATCGCCTCACGGCGCAGCGGGCCCATCACCGGGCGCAGCCGGGTGTAGACCCGGACCACGGCGCGGTGCCCGACCCGGAAAGTCATCGTGACCAGGCAGACCACGGCCGCGGCCCACCACGAGACGGCGACCCCCAGCAGGACCGTGTACGTGGCCAGCTGGCAGTACTTGACCACCAGCGCCACCGTGCCCGCCGCCGCGTCACCGGGGGTGCGGCCGCGCTCCAGCTGTTCCGCCGCCAGCCACAGGTCGCCCGCTGCCTTGTGGTCCTCGAGCCCGGCGATTCCCGTGCTCCGCAGTGACGCCGCCAGGATCTGGTCGTGGAACTCGCCGTCGACCTGGTGCTTCAAGACCCGCCCGAGCGACACCGACAGCGGAGCCAGCAACTGCTGGACGAACAGCAGGCCGGCGGACACCGCGAACGCCGCCACCAGCGAACCCCACGCCGGTGACCCGAGCCCGCCCGCGACCGCGGCCGGCGCGCTGCCGACCACGATGCTCGACGCGATCATGAAACCGCCGGGGAGCACACCGACGACCACGTTCAGCAGCGCGAGCCAGATCGCGAGCGGACCCGTGACACCGCGCAGCTCCCGCAGCAGAAGCAGCCGCGGTTCGACTCGCTCCTCTTTGTACGTGCGCCACCAGTTCTTCACCGCTTTTCGCCGCCGGAGAGCTGCTTCTCGGCCTCGGCCAGAATCCGGACGACGTCTCGGGCGGAACGTGCGTCGCACGGGTGGGTGCGCTGACCGGAAGCCGCCAGGGCGGCGAGCTCCGCGGCCGCGACCCGGAGCGACTGCTGGGGATCCACAGAGGTGACCGGCATGGCAGAACGGCCGGATGGGCCCCAGAGGAACAGATCGGGCCCGGATGCCGGCTTGGACGCGCTCAGCGTCATCGTGGCCGTCGAGGACGCACCCGTCGCGTGCTGGAGCACGAGGTAGCTCACCTCACCGCCCGGCACCGCGGTCACCGACGTCACCGGACCGAGGCACGCCCCCAGCATGTCGACCAGGTGCGGGCCGACGTCCCACAGCGCGCCCTTCTCCTGTCGCCACGGGGTGTTGAACCGCGAACCGGGGAGCAGCGCCGTGGCCAGCCAGAGCGCGGCACCACCGGACCAACCGCCTTCCTCGTCGAGCCAGGCGCGGATGTCGCTGTTGTAGCGCCAGGTGTGGAAGACCACCGAGGCGACGCCCGCGTCCTCGACGGCGGTGACCACAGCGTCCGCGTCCCCCGGAGTCAGCGCGATCGGCTTCTCGAGCAGCAGGTGCTTGCCCGCCTGCGCGGCGCGGATCGCCAACGACGGCTGAACGCTCGGCGAGACCGCGAACGCGACGGCGTCGACCGCGGCGAGGAACTCGTCGAAGTCCGTGAACGCGACGGCACCGTGCTCCGCCGCGAGTCCGGCAGCGGCGTCGGGGCTGCGTCCCCAGATGGCGTCCAGGGTCGCGCCAGGGGTGGAAGCGAGAGCGGGCGCGTGCGTGAAGTTCGCCCAGAAACCAGTGCCAACCAGGCCGAAGCGCATGATGGTCCTTCCTAGCCGAGCCGATCGAGCAGGTGCTCGCCGACCCTGATCGCGTTGGCCATGACGGTCAGCGCCGGATTCACGGCGCCGACGCTCGGCAGGAAGCTCGCGTCGGCGACGTAGAGGTTGTCGAGTTCGTGCGCCTTGCAGTTCAGGTCGAGCACCGAGGTCTCGGGGTCGGCACCGAACCGGCAGGTGCCCGCCTGGTGCGCCACGCCGGCCAACGGGTTGTGCCGCAAGGAGTTCTTGTCGAGCACGCGGTCCGCGGCGATGCCGATGCGGCTCATGGCAGTCGTCAGCTCGCGGCGGAGTCCGTCGGCCGCGGGCTGGTTGGTCATCCGGTAGGCGAGGTGCACGTTTCCGTCCCGGTCGACGGTGACCCGGTTGTCGGGTCTCGGCAGATCCTCTGTGGTCAGCCAGAAGTCGACGGCGTGGCTCGCGGCCTCCGCCGGGCTGAACGGCGACCTGGGCACCGACAGCTCCAGACGCCTGGACTTGCCGACCATCTGGATGTTGCCCAGCGGCCACGGCCGCCCGTCGCCCGCGAAGTAGAAGTCGTTGAGCCCCAAGGTCTTCTGGAACGCCGTGTGGTTGGGCTCCTTGGCAATCACCACCACGGGGTCGCTGTTGTGGGTCATGTAGTTCCGGCCGACCTGGCCGGAGCCGTTCGCCAGGCCGTCGGGGTGGGCAACGGATGCCGAGCGCAACAGGATCCGGGCGGTGTTGACCGCGCCCGCCGCGAGTACCACGACGTCCCCGCTGTAGGTGACGGTCTCCCCCGCGAGCGAGACGACGACTCCGGTCACGGCCTTGCCGGAAGCCCTGGTGGTCAGCCGCTGTACCTCGGCGTCGACCACGAGGGTGACGTTGTCCAGGTCGAGAACGGGCCGGACGCCGATGACCTCCGCGTCCGACTTCGCGTGCAGCAGACAGGGAAAACCGTCGCAGGTACTGCACCGGATGCACGCGCTCTTCAGCCGGTTCGCCTCGTCGAGCAGGATGCCGCACGGGGCAGCGAACGGGTGGTAGCCCGCCCGTTCCAGATCGTCGCTGAGCTGCTGGATGCTCTGCTCGTGGGAGACGGCGGGCCACGGGTAGTCCTTCGACCAGTGCCCGCCGGTGGGATCGTCGCCGTGCTTGCCGTGCACCTGGTAGAGCCACTCCGCCTTGGTGTACCAGGGTTCGAAGTCGTCGTAACCGAGCGGCCACGCCGGGGACAGCCCGTCGACGTGGCGGACTTCGCCGAAGTCACCGGGACGCAGCCGGTACAACGCCGCGCCGTACATCTTGGTGGCGCCGCCGACGAAGTAGTAGACCTTGGGCTGGAACGGGTGCCCGCGGTCGTCGTACCAGGTGTCCCGCGAGACGTACCGGCCGTTGGCGCGAACCTGGTCCGGGTCCCAGTTCTCCTTCTCCCGCGGCAGGAAGTTGCCGCGCTCCAGCAGCAGTATGCGTTTTCCAGCATGCCCGAGGACATTCGCGAGGGTCCCGCCGCCGGCGCCGGTGCCGACGATGATGACGTCGTAATGGTCGCTCACGTGCGGATCGCATCCTGGGCGGTGGGCTGGAAGCGGCGGTACAGGTCGCGCAGCTCGGACGCCGGATAGTTGTCCTGCCACGGTTTCTTGTGGCCCGCGAAGTGGATGACGACGGCGCTCTTCTCGTCCTCGATGAGCCCGGCGAGGGGGTTGATGTCCTCGGCCGGGTGGACGTACTCGGGTCCGCGGGGCGACATCGCGAACGTGTTCCAGCGGGACTCGATCCGGTGCCAGTCCCCGTCGGCGGCGTAGTTGAGTGCGTCCTGGTCGAAGAAGTGCACCTTGTCGGGGTGTTCTGCCAGGAACTCCCGCGCCCGCTCGAACAGGCGGGAGTCGCGGATCCGGGCGAGGTCCAGGAGCATGACGCCGCTGTTGAAGTAGGCACGGCCCTCCGGGAGGCCGAGTGCCTTCCACCCCGGCATCCCGGGTCCGTGCCCGATCAGCGGGCAGATCGGGTCGCGGGCCGCTCCGATCGGGTGGCCGCCCAGGTCGCGGACGAGCAGTGGTCGCAGGTCGCCGAGCACCAGCGTGTCGACATCCAGGTACAGGACCCGTGGTTCGTCCTCGATCACGTCCGGAATGGACATGCGCCCGTAGATGGCTTTGCTGTACCAGGCGCCGATGGGCAGACCTGGACCGGCGTCGGGGACGGCGCGGATCTCGACCGGCAGGCCCAGGCTCTCGGCGTCGCGCAGAATGGAGACCGCGCTCTCGGACACGAGTCCCTGGTCCAGGACGACGAGCTTCAGTTCGCCGACAGCCGGACCGTGGGCCGCCGCGATGGACCGCATCAGAGTGCGCAGAGGCTCCACGTAGCCGTCGTCGATCGCGCAGACGACCGGGGCCAGACCTGCTGCCGCGCTCATACCGCCTCACTCCTCTTCCTGGCTGCCCGGCGCTCTCGCACTTCGGCGTCCTTGCTCCGGTAGACCGACCAGATGCGCTCGGCCGCGTCGGGCCAGTCGGGGTATTTCGAATAGTCCGCGTCACAGGGGAAGAAGGCGAAGCGGCTGTCCCGGACGTCGATCCGTCCGTCGTGATCCCTGAGGTACTGGAGAAAGGCCTGGGATTCGCCGACGATGGAGTTGTGGAGCAGTTTCCACTTCCCCGAGGAGTACGCTTCCGCGCGTTCCTCCAGCCGGTTCTTCACCGACGCCGTCCACTTGAAGTGGTGCACCTGGGCGCAAAGATCCTCGATCGGCGCGGCCTGCCCGGTCCACGCCCTGTGCTGGCCGTAGTCCAGTTCCACCGAGCCGCGCGCGATCGTCACCTTGGTCGGCCGCCCTTGCAGCAGCTGGAAGGTGAGCAGCCCCGCCATGGGGTACTGGTCCCACAACGAGCGGCGTTCGACCGGTTCCACATCCGTGAGCCGACCGTCTTCGCCGACTCGATCGAGAAAAGCGCCGGTCACGTAGTCGTATCCGTTCTCTTCGCACAGCGCGACGACATCCGCCAAACTGCGGTCGTAGACGTGGAGCTCGTCAAGATCCGCGACGACCCACCAGTCGTCGGGATGCCGCAGCATCAGCCCCCGGATGAGCTTCGCGTTCAGGTCCTCGTCCCAGGGCCCGATCTCGACGCTGTCGAACTCGAGCCCGAAATCCGCCATCACCGCGGCGGACTGGCCGAGAGCCGGGTCCTGCCGATCCGCCGCGTGGCGGACGATGTGGAAGGACTCGATCCCCAAAGCGGCGTAGTGCGCCAATGAGTGCGGCAGCAGAGAAACGTCCCCGCCCACGACGGAGGCAAGCCGAATAGTCATTACCGTCCCCCCAGCGCATCTTCCAGGATGCTGCTGAGCTGATTCTTGTCGTATTGGTCCCACGCCGCCGAATACGAGCGCGCCGGATCACCCAGGAAGTACTTCTCGAAGAGGAGCTGACGGGATCCGAAACCCTCACCGACGAGGTCCCACGCCAGCCGGTAGACGCGAGTCCGTTCTTTTCCGTCCATCGTCGCGCCGCGGTAGTACTGACTGATCACGTCCGCGAGCGGTCCCTCCAGATCCGCTGACGTGGGGGTCATGAACAAACCCGAGGCCGAGAAGTCCCGCAGGGCGTCGACGGCGGAGGCGTACACGTCCTTGCTGACGCGAAGTCCTGCCAGAACCGGTGCGGTGGCGGGCACGCACATTCCCCAGTCCGTCGTGAAAGCGTCGGCCTCGGCCGCCCTCAGGCAGGCTTGTGTGACGTCGAGGCCGGTGACGATCTCACCGAGCCTGCGACGCGGCTCGTCGGCTTTGGCCAGACCCGTGCTTTCGACGACCGCGGACGCGGTCGCCAGGACGAGCTCGATCTTCACCGCACGCCGTGCGAGCACCTGCTGCCCCACGTGCTCGTTGAAATGCGTGGCCACCTTGAAGTTCCGGTCCAGCTCGACGTCGCGATAGACGAAGACCCGTTCCCACGGAACGACCAGATCGTCGAAGATCGCCACGCAGTCCATCTCGTCGAAGCGCGATGCCAGCGGATGGTCGACGCTTCCCTTGCGGGTGAACGGTTCCCGGCAGACGAGCTGCAACCCCGGGGTGTCCAGCGGAACAGCGAAGGAGATCGAGTGGTCCTCCTCCCCCGCTTGCAGAGGACGGCCGGCTCCGAAGACGAGAAGCTCGTCGGCGAGCGGCGCGAGCGTCGCCAGGCTCCGCATGCCACGGACGATCGGACCCGAGTCCGTCTCGCCGACGATCCGCAGGGCGGTGGCCACGCTGCCACCCTGCCCGGAGACCGTCTTGCTCTTGTCCGTCCGCGGGCCCGCGAAGGTGTGCGACAGACACAGGTCACGTCGTCGTGCGTCCTCGTGGTACCGGGCGAGGTTCTCGGCGAAACCCTTGTTCTCCCCTGCCGAGAAGAACGTCTGGTTCGCCGCGAAGGCCGTCAGGCAGGTCGCCATGTAGTCGGGGCTGCGGCCCAGCATCCCCAGCGACGCACGGGCCCAGACCTCGAAACCTTCGCGGCGGGCCACCAGTTGCCCGGCCGAACCTGGAGGCATGTACGCGCGGCCATACCGCTCACCGCGGTGCTCCACGGTGAGCAACTCCCGAGTCGGCAACTCGTGCTGCAGGTCGTAGAGCCCTGCGATCTCCCGAGCGGCCGGCGCCAGGCCCTCGTGCGAGGTCACGTCGGCGACCGTCGCACCCCCCAGCCAGACTTTGCGCCCGTCCTGCAGGCGCTGCAGGTACTCCGCGCCCGTTGTGAGGCTCACGCGTCGAAATCCGGGAGAACGGCCTCGTGGTCCTCCGCCGGAGGAACGGCCGGGACGTGGATGACGAGAAGCACTGCGGCCTCTCCGCTCGCCTTGAAACCGTGGGCCGTGCCCGGCGGGAGGTAGAGGGTCGTCCCCGTTCCGACGGCCTTGACCTCGCCGTCGACGTAGGCGGCCGCCGACCCGGACACGACGTAGACGAGCTCGCCAGACAGCGCGTGGCGCGTCACCGGCGCGGGGTTGCCCGGCTGTACCTCCACATAGGACGCGCGCAACCGCGCCTGGCTGGCCGGAAAGTGGCCGATGGTGCCGAACGGCCGTTCCTGGACGGGCAGGTGCCCCGCTTCGGTGGTCCAGATCTTCTCGGTGGTCACGTCTTCGACAGTCACTCTGTCTCTCCCTTGGTCAGCGCATCACATGGGTGCCCGCGACGACCACGTCCTGGCCGGCGAGCACTTCGTTTTCGGGGTCTAGGAGGAACGCGATGGCACGCGCGACATCCGCGGCTCCGACCGCACGTCCGCGGGGCAGGTCTCCCTGCCTCGACGGTGGTGCCGGCCGGCCCTGCCGCTCGAACAGCTCCGTCAGCCGCTCCCGGCCGGCGCGGCCCAGGTCGGTGTCCACGCCGCCGGGGCTGACGCAGTTGACCAGGACCGAGTCGCCGATGACCTCGGCGGCCAGGCACTGGACCGCGGTGCGCAGGGCCGCCTTGGTGGCCGCGTAGGGGACCATGAACGGCCGGGGCCGCAGCGGTGCCAGCGATCCGACCGCCACAATCCGGCCGAACTCGTTGTTCCTCATCGCCGGCAGGAGGTCCTGGGCGAGTTCGACGAACGCCACGACGTGCAGTTCGAAGAGATCGCGCAGCACCTGTGCGTCGACGTCCTCGACGGCTGCCGGCATGCCGCCACCGGCGCAGTGGACGAATCCGGTGATGGGAAGGCCGTCGCGGGCGGCCAGCCGCTCACGGAACCGCAGCCGTTCGCCGGGGTCCCGCAGATCCACCTGATAGCTCTCCGCACCGGATCCCGTCCAGGAGACAGGCGCCGCCGGAGCCTTCGTGTGCCCCACGAGGATCAGCTGTTCGCAGGAGCTCCGGATCCGCTCGACGGTGGCCAGGCCGATGCCGCGGCTGGCGCCGGTCACCAGGACGGCGCCATGGCTGATTCCCACGCGTCAGCCGCCCAGAGGAGGATCGGCCCGGCGGACGCGCAGATCCAGGAGCGCGGGCCGGCCGGACGCCAGGGCGTCGCTGACCGCGGCGGGGATCTCGTCCACCTTCTCGACCCGCCGGGACCACAGTCCGAGCCCCGCGGCCACCGCCGCGAAGTCCATCTCGTGGAACTCGGTCGAGATGATCCGCCCGTCGAAGTCCTGGACCTGGGCGGTGCGGATGCGGCCGAGGGCGGCGTCGTTCACGACGACCCAGAGCACGGGGATGCCGTGGTTCACCGCGGTGGCCACCTCTCCGGCGTGCATCAGGAAGCTGCCGTCGCCGGTCACCGAGACCACGGGCCGGTCCGGGTCCGCGAGCTTCGCGCCGATCGCCGCGGCGATGCCCTGTCCCATCCCGCCGAGAGACCGGCCGGGCAGGATCGCGTTGCTGTACGTGGCGCGGAAGATCTGCATCGCCCAGATCCAGTGGCTGCCGCTGTCCGGGAGCACGCGCGCGTCGTCGGGAAGAGCGTCTCGTACCGCGGTGAGCGCCTCCCCGGGATGCATGTGCTCGTCGTACGAGCTGTCGGAGGTGACCGCGTCCTGCTCCGGCGCGGAGGTCGCCGTGAACGGCTCCGTGCGAGGCAACGGCGTCGTCGTCTCCGGGGCGGAGCTCGTCAGTGCGTCGAACACGACCGCGGCATCACCCACCAGGAGCTTGTCGGCGGGCCACACGATGCCCGTTTCCCCGGCATCGACGTTGACCGAGACGACCCGGCCAGGTGCCGGGAACCGCGCCAGGCCGCCGAGCGACATGGCGCTCAGGGACGTTCCCACCGCGAGGACGAGATCGGGCTGCGTCCGCGCCCACCACGCGGGCAACGCCGGATCCTCGCCCGCACCCACGTGACCCAGCACCTGCGGCGTGTTGGCGGGCACGGCACCCTTGCCCCGCACGGTGGTGACGACCGGGATGTTCCGCGCACGGGCGAACCGCACGATCTCGTTCCCCGCCCGCGAGCTGGCCACACCACGACCGGTCAGGATGACGGGCGCGGACGCGCCGGCGAGCTCCTTCTCCAGCGCGTCCAGCTCACCGGAGGACGGGCAGGGCCGGTGCCGATCTTCGACGACGCGCGTGTGCATGCGTTCGAGATGCGGCAGCGTCACCGGCTCGTCCCACACCTCCATCGGCACGCTGATGTGCACGGGACCGGCGCGTCCGTCCCGAGCCTCGGACAAGCCGCTCACCAGCAGCCTCACCAGGTGGTTGCCGCTCACCGCGAGGCTGCTGCTCTTGGTGATCGGCGCGAAGGCGGCGACGGTGTCCACTCCGCGCGCGAAGCTCGTGGACTCCTGGTAGGCCCTCGTCCCGAAAGCGGCCAGCCGCGACTGGCCGGTCAGGACCAGCAGCGGAATGCCCTCCGAGTACGCGGTCGCGACTCCGGTCATCAGGTTCAGCGCACCGGGACCGGTCGTCGCGCAGCACACGCCGACGGTGCCGCGGACCTGTGCCCATCCGGTGGCGGCGAAGGCCGCACCCGTTTCGTGTGCGCAGAGCACCGACTCCGGGTGGCCCCGGTCGTGCAGCTCGTTGTAGACCGACATGATCGCCTGGCCGGGCACCCCGAAGACGTGGCCGACGCCGAGATCTTCCAGGACGTCAAAGAGGAAACTCACTGCGGTGGTCACTTCTCGACCGCCTCCCACCTGTGGACGAAACACCATTCGTTACTCAGCCCCGACCCGGCGCCCGGCCCACGTGGTCCGGTCGGCATAGGTGAAGAAGAGATCGGCGGCATCGGGAATGCGATAGCCGGCTTTCCAGGGTTTCCGCTTGCCCGTGAAGTGACGGACGCGCGGATTGCGCAGGGCGTCCTCGCTGACCGCTGGAGGAGTGGTCCCGCTCGTCGCGGGGTGCGGAGGCCCGTACCGGGCGTCCGTCATGTTCCACACCTCGTCGACCGCGAGGAATCCGCCGTTGACGACGGCGTTCAGGCCTTCCTGGTCGAGCAGGCCGATGCACGCGGCGTGTTCCTCGACGTAGGCGAGCGTCCTCGCGGCGATCTGGTCCCGTCGCCACACGGCCAGGTCGATGACCAGCATCCCGGCGTTGAAGTACGGGGCTTCGGGATCGAGACCGACCTCCTCCCAGCACTGCACGCCTCTCGGGCTGCCGATCGACGGGTTGAACGGATCGATCACCGCGCCGATCGGCAGGCCGTGGAGGTCCAGGTCCCACAGCTCGTCGAAGGGCGACAAGGTGATCGTGTCCACGTCCAGGTAGATGACCTTGTCCCAGTCGTCCGGAAGCAGCTGCGGCAGCAGGAGACGGGCGTAGGTCGCCGAAGTCGGATGACTCAGGAACGGGGACGAGGTCGGCCAGGCCGACAGACTGCTCACCTCGACGTCCAGGAAGCGGATGAGGCCGTTGGCTCCGGTGTCCCACGACGCCGACAGCCGGCGCTTGGACTCGGCGGAGATCCCGCACGACAGGATGACGACCTCGAGCGGCCTTTCCCGGTTCGCGTTGTCCACGATCGACCTGACCGATGCCGCCAGCGGGAACGCGTAGTCGTCGTCGGCAGCCAGGACGATCCGAATCGGTTCTCCGGCCACGAAACCACCCTTCAGTCCGGAAGTCCGATGACTCGGCTCGAATGAGCCATGTCCTCAGGCTGCCGAGGGCCTGTATCCGTCCGATATCCACGAGCGGACGGCGGCGGATAGCGGGGCGGATAGCGCCAGCTTGTGGCGTTGTACCGGGAAACTTCCGTGTTGTACCGGGAAAAATCGGGTGCGGGATCAACCGCGTTCCGGCGACCTCGCCCCGCGGATGTGTGGATAATTCGGGTGTGAACGAGGTCAGCATCGGTGTTCTCGGGCCGGTCGAGGTAATGGTCGACGGCACGCCCCGCCCGCTCGCCGGACCTCGTCAGAAGCGGCTGCTGGCGTTGCTCCTGCTCCGCGCGAACACACCACTGTCACCTGACCAGGTGATCGACGCGCTGTGGGACGACGAGCCGCCAGCGACGGCTCGCAGCCAGGTGCGCAACGCCGTCGCCAGGCTCCGGCGCGACCTCGGCGACGCCTGTGCCGCCGTGGTGACCGACTCCAGCAACTACCGCCTGTGCATCGGCGACCACCAGGCTGACGTCCTGCGGTTCTCCCGCGCCGTGAAGCGCGCCCACGAGCTGGCCCGCACCGGGGCGAACGACGACGCCGTCAAAGCCGTCCGCGCGGGCCTGTCCCTGTGGCGGGGTACCGCGTTCGCCGGGCTGGACGGCCGGGTGTTCGACGCCGCGGCGGCCTCGCTGGCCGAGCAACGGCTCGCTGCCCAGGAACTGCTGATCCACCTGCGGGTGGCGACCGGCGACACGGCCGGCCTGGCCGGTGAGCTGTCCGTGCTCACCACCGAGCACCCGACCAGCGAGCCGTTCGTCGCGCAGCTGATGACGGCGCTGTGCCGAGAGGGCAGGCAGGCGGACGCGCTGCGGGCGTTCGAGCGGCTGCGGGGCCGGCTGGCCGACGAGCTCGGCGCCGATCCCGGCCCCGAGTTGCGCGATCTGCACGAACGCGTGCTGCGCGGCGACATCGCGCTCACGACGGCCGGCACCGAACCCTCGGACGTGGAACCTCGTTCCCTGCCACGCGACCTCCCCGACTTCACCGGCCGCCGCGACGAAGCCGGCAACCTCGTCGCGCTGATGGAGAAGTCGTCCGACACTGCCGTGATCATCTCGGCGATCGACGGGATGCCCGGAATCGGGAAGACCACCCTGGCCGTGCGGGTCGGCCACCTGACCCGCAGCCGGTTCCCGCAGGGTCAGCTGTTCGTCGACCTGCACGGCCACACGCCAGGACGGCGGCCGCTGGCACCGGACGCGGCGCTCGACGTGCTGCTGCGAGGTGTCGGTGTGCTGCCCGAACAGATCCCCGAGGGCCTCGACCGCCGCACGGACCTGTGGCGCTCGGTGATGGCCGACCGGCGGATGCTCGTCGTCCTGGACAACGCGGCCGACACCGCACAGGTGCGTCCCCTGCTCCCGGCGTCACCACGGGTGCGCGTGCTGGTGACGAGCAGGCGCCGGCTCACCATGCTGGAGGGCGCGTCGTCGTTCTCGATCGACGTGATGCCGCCGGACGACGCCGCCCAGCTGTTCTGCCGGGTCGCGGCCGTGCGACCCGCCGACGGGCCGGTCGCCGACGTGGTGGCGCTGTGCGGCTACCTGCCGCTCGCCATCAGGATCGCCGCGTCTCGGCTGCGCAGCAGGCCGAGGTGGACGGTCGCGCATCTCGCGGAGCTGCTGCGCGACGAGAGCCGCAGGCTGGCAGAGCTGGCAGCGGAAGACCGCAGCGTCCGTTCGGCGTTCGCCGTCTCCTACGACAACCTCTCCGATTCGGCGCGGCGGTCGTTCCGGCTCCTGGGTCTGTTGCCCGGCGGTGACTTCGGTGCGCACGCCGCTGCCGCCGCGATGGCCCTGGCGCTGCCCGACGCACAGCGGACGCTCGAAGAGCTGGTCGACATCAACCTGCTCGTCAACCGCGCTCCCGGCCGCTACCTGTTCCACGACCTGCTGCGCCAGTTCGCCCGCTCGCTGTGCGCCGAGGACGAGTCCGCCGAAGCGATCTGCCGCGTCGTCGAGTACTACCGCGACCTCGGCCACACCGCCGAACAGGTCGCGCACCCGGTGGGGAACGCGGAGAGGCGCCGGAGCAGTCACGCGCTGCCGGACCTGCGCACGGCGCACGAGGTGCGATCGGTGATCGACACCGAGCACCGCGCCATCGCCGAGCTGATCGACCTGGCCGCCGAGCACGGGCTGCCGGAGCAGGCCGCCGAGCTGGCGTCGTTGTACGGGCCGGTGCTGCAGCGCCAGGGCTATCTGGACGAGGCGCTGGCCGCCTACGAGTCCGGCCTCGCGGTGGGGGTGTCCAAAGAGGTCGAAGCCGCGCTGCACCGCAGCCTCGGGAAGTCCCTGATCACCGCTCGCCGCTGCGACGCCGCGCTGCGGGCGCTGCACACGGGTCTCGCGCTCGAACAGGAACTGGGCAACGTCCGCGGCGCCGGTCGCGCGCACATCAACATCGGGATCGCGCACTACCGCCTTGGCCGCTTCCCCGACGCGCGCACCAGCTTCCGCCAGGCCCTCACGCTGCTGGGCGAGATCGGAACGCCGTACGACAGGGCGGCGTCACTGATCAACCTCGCCGCCACGCACATCGCTCTCGGCGAACACGCCGACGCCATCGCCGCCGCGACGACAGTGCTGGCGCAAGTCGCCGACCTGGACAACCCGCACATCCAGGCGGTGGCCCTCTACAACCTCGGCCACGCCCAGCTCCACCTCGGGGACACCGACACCGCGCTGGAGAACCTCGAACACTCGAAGACGATCAGCTGCCGGATCGGCGCGACCGAGATCGAGGGCCGCAACCTGTACACGATCGCGGACGGCCATCGCCGGCGACGCGACTTCACCGCCGCTCTCGACGGAGCCCGCGCGGCACTCGTGCTCGGCCGCCGCACAGGAAACCGCGACCTGCAGAGCCACGCGATGGTGGTCCTCGGCAGGACACACCTCGACCTCGACGCCCCGGCCCGCGCCTCGGAGTGCTTCCACGAGTCGCTGAGACTCACGGCCAACGATGGTGACAACTTCACCGAAGCCATCGCTCACGACGGTCTCGCCCGCATCGCGCACGACGAGCAGGACCTGGACCGCGCGGAACACCACTGGCGAGCCGCGCTGAGCCGCGCCGAGACCGGTGCCCTCCCCCAGCGCGAGGAGTACCAGCGCAACTTGACCGACCTCAGTGCCACGGCCGGCCGACGGGCGAAGGCCTGAACCGACGCAGGACAGGTTTGATCCACTGCTCCAGCCGGGTAAAGAAGCCTGCACGTGCGCCGAACTTGGTGATGGAGGCATCATGAGCGTAATCGAGGACGCCGGCTTCAGAGGACTCGCCGAGTCACTCAGCAGCGTCGCGCGAACGCTACAAGCAGAACCCGACGTCGACACCACGCTCAGGGCGATCGTCAAAGCCGCCGCCGACTACATCCCCGGCGCCGAACACGCCGGCATCTCCCTGGTCGAAGGCGGCAAGATCCGCACCGTCGCACCGACGAGCGCCATCGTCGAGACCGTCGACCAGCTGCAGTACGACCTCCGTCAAGGCCCGTGCGTCGACGCGATCAAAGAACGCCAGACCTACCGCACCGGCGACGTCGGCGCCGAGACCCGGTGGCCCGCCTTCGGTCGGGCCGCGGCCGCGAACGGCATCCACTCGCTGCTGTCCTACCGGCTGTTCGTGACCGACCGCACCCTCGGCGCGCTCAACCTCTACTCGTCCCGTGCCAACGCCTTCGACGAACACACCGAGGACGACGGCCGGCTCTTCGCCACCCACGCCGCGATCGCCCTGGTCGGCGCGCAGCGGGAGGCACAGCTGGGCATCGCCGTCGAGAACCGCGACATCATCTCCTCGGCCAAGGGCATTCTCATGGAGCGCCACGACCTCGACGCCGCCGCTGCCTTCCGCATGCTGGTGGAGGCGTCCCAGTCGACCAACGTCAAGCTGCACCACGCCGCGACCTGGCTCGTGGAGAACCGTCACGTTCGCTAGTGGTACACGTGCTGTTCGTTACGGTGGTCGCGCTCTCACGACACCGCGCCTGCGAGTTGGCTGTACTTGCGAGCCGATGTGATCGACTGCAGATCACTCCAACTACAGCCCACTGCGCACGGCCCCGCTCGGGCCCAGGCAACCTGACCAAGCACTACTCGTGGTGCACGTGTCGAGGATCTTGTTGCCGGGCACCCACTTCGAGACCGGACCAGCGAGGAGGCTGTGATGCAGGGCGACGTCGAGACCTACCACGAGAACGGAACCTGGAAGAACAAGGTCGAGGGCA
>JAVXWK010000361.1:0-4753 GCA_032230575.1 Pseudonocardiales bacterium
GAGTCCCGGCGACCAGGTCGCTCCGGGCCAGATCCTCGCGGCGGTGCGGCCGTGACGCGCGATCCCGTCGCCGCGGTCGAGGCGGCCTACGACCGGATCGACGCGGTCGGCCGGCCCGAGATCTGGGTGACGCGGCGCCACCGCGAAGACTCGATGTCCGAGGCGGAGGAGATCGCCGCGCGGCTGGCCGCGGGCGAAGACCTCCCGTTGGCGGGCAAGGTGATCGCGGTCAAGGACAACATCGACGTGGCGGGGCTGCCGACCACCGCGGCCGCGCACTCGTACCTCTACCGGCCGGACGCCGACGCCACGGCGGTCGCGCGGCTGCGAGCCGCGGGTGCCCTTGTGATCGGCAAGACCAACCTCGACCAGTTCGCGACCGGACTGGTGGGTACCAGGAGTCCGTACGGCGCGGTCCGCAACGCCTGGGACCCGGCCAGGATCTCCGGAGGTTCCTCCGCGGGCTCCGCGGTCGCCGTCGCGCTCGGCATCGTCGATGCGGCGCTGGGCACCGACACCGCGGGCTCCGGCCGGGTTCCGGCGGCGCTCAACGGCATCATCGGGGTGAAGCCGACCAAGGGGCTCGTCCCCGTCACCGGTGTCGTGCCCGCGTGCTACTCCCTGGACTGCGTCACGGTGTTCGCCCGCGATCTCGCCCTCGCACGGCTGACCGCCGAGCTCATGTCCGGGCCGGACGCGGCGGATCCGCTGTCCCGCGAAGCCCGCGCGGACGTCGTGCTCCCGCCGAGGCCGCGTGTCGCCGTACCCACGAGCGACCACCTGGCGGACATGGCACCCGGTTGGCGCGAGGCGTTCGCGGCCGCGGTGGCGAGCCTGGCCGCCGGGGGAGTGGAGATCGTGGAGATCGACGTCTTACCGCTGCTGGAAGCCTCGAAGATGTTGTACGGCGGCGCTTTCGTCGCTGAGCGCTACGCCGCCGTGGGTGCCCACATCGAGTCGCACCGCGACCTGATCGGCACCGACCTCGACCCCTCCGTGGCCGCGATCATCCTGGCGGGCGCGGCTCCGTCGGCCGCGCAGTGGGCCGAGGACACCGCCGCACTCGCCCGTCTCGGCGCGGCGGGGCGGGCCCTGCTCGCCGGGTGCGACGCGCTGCTGACCCCGACGACGGTCTGTCATCCCACGCTGGACGAGGTGGCCGCCGACCCGATCGGCGTCAACGGCCGGTTGGGCCGCTTCACCAACTTCGCCAACCTGCTCGACCTCGCCTCGCTCGCGGTGCCGGCGGGATTCGTCGACGGCCTGCCGTTCGGGGTGATGTTCACCGGTCCCGCGTTCAGCGACCGCGCCCTGGCCCGGCTGGCAGAGAGACTGTTCGCACCCTCGCTCGATCTGTTCGTCGTGGGCGCGCACCTCGCCGGCCAGCCCCTGAACAGCCAACTGGTGCAGGCAGGAGGCTCCCTGGTCCGCACGGCTCGGACCGCGCAGACCTACCGGTTGCGAGCACTGGCCACGACACCGCCCAAACCCGGACTGGTTCGCGTGCCGGAAGGCGGTTGCGGGATCGAGGGCGAGGTCTGGCGGCTCCCGGCGGCAGGTTTCGGCACCTTCGTCGCCGCGGTGCCGCCCCCGATGGTCATCGGCACCGTCGAGCTCTCCGACGGTTCCCGCGTCCCGGGCTTTCTGGCCGAACCGTGGGCCCTCGAGGGCACCGAGGACATCACCGAGTTCGGCGGATGGCGCGGCTATCTCGCGGCACGGGCATGATCGGGGACAATGGCGCGGTGACCCGCCCTCGTCCCGGCCGCCCGCGCCATGCGCCCGACGACGGTGGCGGTGACCGGTCCCCACGTGAACAGATCCTCGAAGCGGCCGCCGCGCTCTTCGTCGCCCAGGGGTTCTCCGCCACCTCCACCCGCGCCATCGCCGACAGCGTGGGGATGAGGCAGGCGTCCCTCTACTACCACTTCGCCGGCAAGGACGAGATCCTCCTGGAGCTGCTCCGCATCTCCGTGCGGCCCAGCCTGGAGGTCGCCCGCTCGCTGGAAGGCGCCGCCGCGGCGCCCGCCCTCTACGCACTGGCCGTGGCCGACGCGCACACGCTCGCGACGGCACCTCACAACATCGGAATGCTCTACCTGCTGCCCGAAGTGCAACTGGAGCGCTACGACCTGTTCCGCTCCGATCGCGCGGCACTCCAGGACATCTACGCCCGTCTCGGCGCGAGGATCGCGGGCGACGACCCGGCGTCGGCCGCGGGCACACGCCGGGGAGAGATGCTGATCCAGCTCGTCGAAGTCGTGATCCAGCAACGGCGGACACGCGAGCCCGACACGTCGGACTGTCACGCCATTGCCGAGGCGTGCCTGCGCGTGTGCGGAGTCGGTCAACGGGGGATCGCCGCGGCGAGCACGGCCGCCGCGGCCCTGGTGTAGCCCGCGCTGTTGCCGACGAATCTCGCCGGTGTGTCTCATGGACGGCGTCCGGCAATGATCGTTCGTGGACAGCGGGACTCAGTCGTTCTTTGTCGTCGGTGTG
Organism: Pseudonocardiales bacterium; assembly: GCA_032230575.1. Lineage (GTDB taxonomy): Bacteria > Actinomycetota > Actinomycetes > Mycobacteriales > Pseudonocardiaceae > Lentzea. The sequence continues at coordinate 2,500 of JAVXWK010000361.1, forward strand.
ATCTGACTGCGCGGCGGACGCTGTCGCAACCGCCGCGCAGCCGGAAACCGCGGGTCAGTTCACCTGGTAGGCCCTGATGACCGTCTGGGTCACCGTGTTGCCGTCCTGGTCCGCGGCGTTCGCGCGCAGCGACACGAACCCTGACGCCGGGTTCTGGATGACCGCCAACCAGGTGCCGTTCAGGTGCAGCACCGGTACCCGCTGCCAGGTCTGCCCATCGTTGCAGGACACCTCGACCTGCTTCGGTTCAGCCTTGCCGCCCTGAGCGCCCGGCTGCCGGTCGACGCGCAACGGTACCGAGAACAGTGCGTTGCGGGGCGCGTGGTTCGTCAGGTCGAGTTCGGGGTCGTAACCGATCGACAGCAACGGCAGTGGTGTGGCGGCGGTGGTGTGCCCGGACCGGAAGCCCCATTCCGCGCTGACCTTTGTGGACAGTGGCCATCCCTGGTTGCTTCGGCTCGCCTCGGCGGTGAGCCGGTAGTTCGCCGCGCCCGCGGGCACCGTGAACTGCCCGCTGCCGGGTTGGCCGCTGCGGGCGATCTCCTTGCCGTCGACGTAGAGCACGGTGTCGCCGGTGTCACTGGAATCGGGGAACCCGGAGTGGCCGGCCGAGTCGGAGAACAGCGGCAGACGGGTGTTGATCTTCTCGCCCGCGCGGTACGCCAGGTGCGGCTCGGTCGAGAAGAAGCCCACCGACCCGGTGACGCCCGGCCCGATCACGGCCTTGCCCCAGTTCACAGTGGCCTTTTCGCCGGGCTTGAAGGTCCGCTTGGCGGCCTCGTAGTCCTGCGCGGCACCGCCCGCCAGCACGCTCAACGAGTTCGCCCACGTGGCGGGGGAGTAGTACTCGGTCCGCTCCCGGGGAAGCGGAGTCGGCGTCGACTCCAGCGCGCCCTCCAGGTCGTACTTCCCGTCGGTGGCGAACATCGACGCGTAGCCCACACCGTCCACCGGCGCCCGGTAGGTCGTCCTCACCGTGGCCAGGTCGCTGTTGCGCGGCCGGTAGGTCACGTTCGCCGGAACGTCCCCGTAGCTGGGGAACACCAGCTCGTACCGGTACGGGCTCGCCGGCAAGCCGGTCAACGTCACGGACGCGTTCGGCAACTTCGCCAGCCGAGCGCCCTCGGGGCCGAACGTGGCCGTCAACGGCAGTGGCGGCGCCTCCATCAACCGCACGGGGCTGCCGGAGAAGTGGAACAGTGCGGAGTTCGCGCCCGCCTCGGCGATCGCCCGCACCCGTGGGCTGAACTCGAGGCCCTCACCGCCCCCCAGGGTGAACACCGCCAGTTTGCCCTTGAGATCGGCCGCGGCGATCTCGCCGGGTGTGGCATGCCCGACGTCCACAGCGGACAGTGCGCGAGAGCCGGCCGGCTGCGGCGAGCCCGGTATCCACTCCACGGGGACCTCGAACGACTCGGGCTTGTCGACTGTCAGCCGGACCTGGGGCCGTTCGAGCTTCATCCGGTCGAAATACCGGAATTCCTTGGTGTGTTTGGTGGTGGGCGCGGTGTAGTCGTTGTTGTCCGACATGCTGTAGTAGCCCACGCCACGCGCGCCGGTGTCGATGACCATCCCGTTCGTCCAGGAGATCGGGCGGGCGTCCTTCTCGTCGGTCCGCACGGTGACCTTCTTGCTGTTCCTGGCATCCAGCGTGACCACGGTGTCCTTGTACAGATCGACCTCCGGGTCGGCCACCCTGGTGCTGGTCGGCAGGGGCTGACCAGGAACCGCCGTCTGGATCGTGCCGAGCACGGCGTACCGGCCCGCGGGCAGCCGCACGGTGCTGTTGTTGCCCATCAGGTCGAAGTCGTCCTGGCCGGTACCCAGCGGAACCCACATCGCGCTTGCCAGCAGGCCGTCGGCCGGCGCGGCGCCGTTCTGGTCGATCAGCTTCGTCGTCAGGTCGTAGCTTTCCGGTTCCTTGTACGCGCCGACCGGCGTCTGGATCACCGTGTCGCCGGTGCCGCTCTTGGCGACGAGCCTGCCGCCGTGGACACCGATCTGGGCGGCGGAGTGGTCAAAGGTGACCGACACCGTGGCCTCGCCGTTGGCGGGCACCACGACCTGGTCGACGTTCGTGCGGAACGCCGGGACGTCCATGCTCAGCCGCAGCGAAACCGGTGCGTTACTGGTGTTGCGGTACGTGATCTGCTTGGTCAGCGTGGGCTGGTTGTGGGGCCACCGCACGAAACCGAGGCTCAGGCTCCCCGTGCTGGGGATGATCGTCTGCCTGGACGCCCGGCCCACATCGAGC
>JAVXWK010000380.1:0-7520 GCA_032230575.1 Pseudonocardiales bacterium
GCCCACTTGCGCGCGACCTTGATCGCGGACTCGACGGCCACGGCGCCGGAGATCAACGTCAGCACCATCTCGGTGCCGGTCAGCTCGGCCAGCACGCGGCAGAACAGCCCGAACTGGTCGTGGTGGAACGCGCGGCTGGTCAGCGTCACGCGGCCGAGCTGCTCGATCGTGGCGGCCACCAGGGCGGGGTGGCGGTGGCCGAAGTTCAGCGACGAGTAGCCGGACAGGAAGTCCAGGTAGCGGCGGCCCTCGACGTCCGTGACCCATGCTCCCTCGCCGTGCGACAGGACCACCGGCAGCGGGTGGTAGTTGTGCGTGCTCCACTCCTCGTCGAGGGCGATGTAGTCAGCGCTGGTGGTGGTGTTGTGCTCAGCGATGGCGGTCATCCTCCAAGGCTAGGGGCCGGAACAAGCGATTTCGACCGTGAAGCGTTGCGCACTGCCTCAGTTCGTTGCGTAGATTCACCAATCGGTGGCGAGTCTTTGCACAGCGGGCGGAATCGACGGTGAATCGCTACGGTCAGGTGATGGCGAAGAAGTCGGTTCGTGAAGCTCTGCGACTCGATGAGGTGGATCTCTCCACCCTCGATCCCGCGGGCCGTCCGATCGGTCCCAAGAACAAGAAGGAAGCGGCTGAGGACCTCGCCGCCACCGGGGCCGAGCTGGACGACCTGCAGGAAGCGCTCTACGCGGAGAACTCTCGCGCGGTGCTGCTCGTGCTGCAAGGGATGGACACCTCGGGCAAGGGTGGTGTGATCAGCCACGTCGTCGGCCTGGTGAACCCGCAGGGCGTGCGCATCGCGTCGTTCAAGAAACCGACTCCCGCCGAACGCCGCCAGCACTTCCTCACGCGGATCAGGAAGGTGCTGCCCGACAAGGGCCGCATCGGCGCGTTCGACCGCTCCCACTACGAGGACGTGCTCGTGCCCAGGGTCGAGCGTCTGCTCTCGGCCGCGGAGATCAAAAGCCGCTACCGGGAGATCAACGCGTTCGAACGCGAGCTCGCGGACTCCGGCGTCGAGGTGATCAAGTGCTTCCTGCACATCTCGCCGGAGGTCCAGAAGGAACGGCTGCTTGCCCGTTTGGACGACCCGCGCAAGCACTGGAAGTACAACCCGGCGGACATCGACGTGCGCTCGAAGTGGTCCAGGTACCAGGACGCGTACACGCAGGCGTTGAAGAACTGCAAGGACACGCCCTGGTACGCGATTCCCGGTGACCGCAAGTGGTATCGCAACTGGGCGGTGTCCCGGTTGCTGCTCGAGACCATGCGGGAGATGGACCCGAAGTTCCCGCCGCCCGCCTACGACATCGAGGCCGAGAAGGCCCGGCTGGTGAACAACGACCCGTTGCGCTAGGCACAATCTTCGTTGCACCTCTTGCCTAGCCGTGATGGTCTAGGCCACTGTGGGCTGCGCCGCCGACGAGAGTATCCCGGAGGTGCGGACGTGGGTGTGGACCGGCGACGTTTTCTCGGAGCCATGGGTGTGGGAGCTGGGCTGCTGATGATCGGAGGAACCGCCGAGGCGGCTGCCACCCGGAGAGTCTTCTTCGGGGCCTACACGACGTGGAGCGGTGGCGCCAAGGGCATCGGCATCGGCACCTACGACACGGCGACCGGTCAGCTGAAGACCACCGGCGTGATCTCCGGTGTGGTCAACCCGTCGTTCGTGATCGAGTCACGAGACGGCCGTTTCCTCTACGCGGTCAACGAGAACACCAAGGGCGAGGTCACCGCGCTCAACGCGGCCACGCTCAAGGTGATCAACAAGGTCGCGACCGGCGGCGCGGACCCGTGCCACCTGACGCTCGACCCGTCCGGGAAGTTCCTGATCACCGCGGACTACTCGTCGGGGTCGCTCAGCGTGTTCCCGGTCAAGGCCGACGGCAGCCTGGGCGCGCGCACGCAGAAGGTGCAGCACAAGGGTTCCGGGCCGGACCCGGAGCGCCAGGAGGGCCCGCACGCGCACCACATCGTGTTCGACCCGGCCGGCAAGTACGCGGCGGCGGTCGACCTGGGTGCGGACTCGGTGTTCGTCTACTCGTTCGTCAACGGCCAGCTCAAGCTGGTCTCGACGGCGAAGCTGAAGGCGGGCGCCGGACCTCGGCACATCGCGTTCCACCCCAACGGCAAGACGGCCTACGTGGCGAACGAGCTGGACTCGACGATCGTGGCCTGCTCGTATGCCGACGGGAAGCTCACGCCGGGACAGTCGCTGAAGACCGCGCCGTCCGGTGGCGCGCGGAACTACCCGGCCGAGGTGCTGGTGTCGGGCGACGGCAAGCACGTGTACCTGTCGAACCGGGGCCACGACAGCGTCGCGCACTTCTCGGTCAACGGGTCGGAGCTCGCGCTGGTCGGGCACACGCCGGTCGGCGGCAAGTACCCGCGGCACATCACGCTCGACCCGTCGGGCGGGTTCCTGTTCGCGGCCAACCAGAACTCGAACAACGTGACGTCGTTCGCGGTGGATCGGGCGAGCGGCAAGCTGACCCCGTCCGGCACGGCGCTGCAGACCGCGATCCCGGTCTGCGTGCTGCCCACACGTCTGGGTTAACAGTCTTCTAGTCGATCATCCACAGTGGTACTCCGAGCCTTATGGGACTCATGGCTGGAGTACTGGCAGTTGCCCAAATGGCAGCTTTGCAGTTGGCGCCCGCGCCGTTCGCTCCGGAGTACGTCGCACTCGGCGACTCCTACGCGTCCGGTGCGGGCGCTGGTTCTTATGTGGACGGTTCCTGCCGCCGAAGTTCGAACGCCTATCCGGCGTTGCAGGGCAAGGACTTCCCGTCGTTCAAGTTCGTGGCGTGTTCCGGCGCGACCACGAAGTCGCTGAAGTCGCAGTTCAGGGCGCTCAGCCCGGCCACGTCGTTCGTGACGATCACCATCGGCGGCAACGACCTCGGGTTCGTCGACGTGATGACGACCTGCACGCTCAACGGCAACAGCTCGTGCGAGAAGCGGGTCGAGAAGGCCCGAGCCTTCACCCGCGACCAGCTGCCCGGCCGGCTCGACGCCAGCTACGCGACGATCAAGGAAGCTGCCCCGAGTGCACAGCTGGTCGTGCTCGGGTATCCGCGGCTGTTCACGCCGGACGACGGGTGCCGCATCCTGTCCGTGCGGAAGCGGCAGGCGCTCAACGACGCCGCCGACGAGCTGTCCGGAGTGATCGCGGAGGCGGCGCAACGGGCTGGGGCGCGCTATGTCGACGTCAGGGAAGCGTTTGCGGACCACGGCGTGTGCGCGGACGAGCCGTGGATCAACGCGCTGGTCAGCCCGACCGACGACTCGTACCACCCGAACAAGGCCGGTCAGGCCGCGTACTTCGAGGCATTGACAGGCTGACTATGTAAGTCATAGCTTACCGTTCGTGGAGACTTACCAAACGGCGTTCGCGGCGCTCGGCGACCCGACCCGCCGCGAGATCTTCACGCTGCTCGTGGGCAGGCCGCGGGCGGTGGGGGAGATCGCCGCCGAGCTGCCCGTGTCGCGGCCGGCCGTGTCCCAGCACCTCAAGGTGCTCAAACAGGCACGACTGGTCCGCGTCGAGGCCGAGGGAACTCGTCGGCTGTATTCAGTCGACCACGTGGGGGTGGCCGCGATGCGCGACTACCTCGACGACGTCTGGGGTCAGGCACTCGCGAACTTCGCTGCGGTCGTGGAGGAGAAATGACGGAAGTACGGAGATCCGTGCTGGTGAACGCCGGTGCGGACCACGCGTTCAAGGTGTTCACGGAGAAGTTCGTGACGTGGTGGCCTGCCGCGCACCACATCGGCGAGGCGGATCTGAGGGACGTCGTCGTCGAGCCGTTCCAGAACGGCCGCTGGTACGAGGTCGGCACGGACGGCGCCGAGTGCGAGTGGGGTGAGGTGTTGGCGTGGGAGCCGCCGTCGCGGTTGCTGCTGGCCTGGCACCTCGACGGTGACTGGGATTACGACCCGGACCCCGCGCGGGCGTCCGAAGTGGAGATCACCTTCACCGCGGAAGGCGATGGCACGCGCGTTGAGCTGGTGCATCGCAACTTCGAGCGGCACTTCACCAAGCCCGAACGGGTCGAGAGCGGTGTCAGCGGTGAGGGCGGCTGGGGCGGAATTCTGCTCGGCTTCGCGCAGGCGTTCGTGTGATCATGCGCGGGTGAGTCTTCTGAGGGAGGTCACGGCCACCCGGTACGTGACGCCGTTCCGCGAGGGCGGGTCGATGCCGGGGCTGGTCGAGGCCGACGACCTGGGTATGTACGTGGTGAAGTTCCGCGGCGCCGGACAGGGCGTGAAGGTGCTGGTCGCCGAGATCATCGTCGGTGAGCTGGCGCGGCGGCTGGGCTTCCGCATACCCGAGATCGTGCTGGTGCACCTCGACCCGGAGCTGGCGCGCGCGGAACCGGACCAGGAGGTCCAGGAGCTGCTGCGGGCCAGTGGTGGCCTCAACATCGGCTTCGACTACCTGCCGGGTTCGTTCGACTTCAACCCGATCGTGCGCGACCCCGGCGAGGAGCTCGCGACGAAGCTGCTGTGGTTCGACGCGCTGGTGCTCAACGTCGACCGCAGCTGGCGCAACCCGAACATGCTGCTGTGGCACCGCGAACCGTGGTTGATCGACCACGGCGCCGCGCTGTACTTCCACTACTCCTGGAGCGAGGACCGTCCCGCCACCAAGGAGTACAAGTGGGACGCGTCCGACCACGCGATGCTGCCGGAAGCGGGTTCCGTGTCCGAAGTGGACGCCGAGATGGCCGCCAAGATCACGCCTGAGCTCCTCGACGAGGTTCTCGCGCTGATCCCGGACGAGTGGCTCGAAGGCGACCCGGCGGCGCTTCGCCAGCGCTACAAGGACTTCTTCACCTACCGCCTCGCGCACCGCGGCTGGGTCGACGAGCTGGAGGCCGCCCGTGCCGCACGTGTTTGAGTACGCGCTGCTGCGGGCGGTGCCTCGGCAGGAACGTGGCGAGTTCATGAACGTCGGCGTGATCGTCTACTGCCGCGACTTGGACTTCCTGTGCGCGAAGACCTATGTGGACGGTGACCGGCTGCGGGCGCTCGACCCGCGGCTGGACGTCGAAACGCTGGAAACCTCGCTGAAGCACCTGACGAACTCCTGCGACGGCACGCCCGACGCCGGTCCGGTCAGTCGGACAACGGTTGGGCAACGCTTCCGCTGGCTCACGGCACCGCGCAGCACCATCGTGCAGACCTCACCAGCGCACACGGGATTCACCGAGGACCCGTCGGCCGAGGTCAACCGGCTTTTCGAGGCGCTCGTCCTGCCACCCCGGTAGGTTCGTCGCAACCTGAACGGGCGCACCGCGTCCTCAGTTGCAAAGCGAATCTAAAGCGATCGGGGTTGGCGACACATGAGCGCTGGGTATCACCACGGCTACCAGCAGCCGCGGCGTCCCATGCCGCCGCAGCGGCCGATGAAGAAGAAGAGGCGTCCGGGACGCGTCATTCTGGTGCTGCTGCTGGTCTTGCTGCTGGCCGGAGTCGGATTCGGTTTCTACGTCGACTCGACGCTGAAGCGGATCGACGCGCTGCCGGACTACGAGGGCCGTCCCGCGGAGACGCCGGGCACCACGTGGCTGCTCGTCGGTTCGGACGCACGCGAGGGGCTGACGCAGGAGCAGAAGGACGCGCTCGCCACCGGCGACGCGGCCGGTCGGCGCACCGACACCATCATGATGCTGCACCTGCCGGACAACAGCGCCGCCAAGCCGGTGCTGGTCTCGATCCCGCGTGACTCGTACGTGGCGATCGAGGGCAACGGGCGCAACAAGATCAACGCTTCGTACGCGTTCGGCGGTCCGCAGCTGCTCGCGAAGACGGTCGAGGGCGCGACGGGTGTGCGGATCGACCACTACATGGAGATCGGCTTCGGCGGGTTCTCCGACATGGTCGACGCGGTGGGTGGCGTCGACATGTGCCTCGACGAGCCGATCAAGGACCCGCTGGCCGGCATCGACCTGCCCGCGGGCTGCCAGGAGCTCGCCGGACCGAAGGCGCTCGGGTTCGTGCGGACCCGTGCGTTCGCGACCGCCGACCTGCAGCGTGTGCAGAACCAGCGGAAGTTCCTGAACGCGTTGTTCGAGAAGGTCAAGAGCCCGGCCACGCTCGTGAACCCGTTCCGCCTCGTGCCGCTGATGAACGCGGCGTCCGGGTCGGTGTCGGTCAACGAGGGCGACCACGTGTGGCACCTCGCGAGTGTTGCTCTGAACATGAGCGACGCGACGTCGGGCACCGTGCCGGTCGGATCCACGCCGACGGTGCCCGGTGCGGGCTCGGTCGTGCAGTGGAACAAGGAGAAGGCTTCGCAGCTCTTCGACCTGATCAGCAAGGACGAGCCGGTGCCCGCCGAGCTGATCGCTCCCCCGAAGTAGTTATGACTTGACGGGCTCGGAAGTGGGCGCCGAGCTGGTCAACCCGGCCTCCTGTGCGATCTCGTCGAGCTCGCGCAGGAGGTCGTCGTAAATCGGTGTCGCTGACATGGTGCATCCCCCTCTAAAGGATCTTCCCCCGTTCAGGTGACGGGAGCTTACGCCCCTGTACCCGTTCTTCACGCCACATATGCGGTTGAGACGCTAAATGTTGGCTAAAGCCACCTCGTGACCAGGCACTATGTGGGCCCGCCACATGTTGATCACGCCGTGTGACGCCTACCGTTTCCGGTCATGTCGAGTGTCACGGGTCACACCGCGCTGGTCACCGGAGCCGCGAGCGGCATCGGCCTGGCCTGCGCCCGCGCGTTGGCCTCCTCGGGTGCCAAAGTCCATCTCGTCGACCTCGACCCGAACGTGCGGGACATCGCTTCCGAGATCGGCGGGGTCGGGCACGTTCTCGACCTGACCTCGCCGGTGGACGCGTTGCCCGCCGAGGTCGACGTGCTGGTCAACAACGCAGGTGTCCAGCACGTCGCACCAATTCACGAGTTCCCCGTCTCGCGGTTCTCCTCGATGCTCGAACTGATGCTCGGAGCCGCGTTCCGGTTGACCCGGCACGTGTTGCCGCACATGTACTCGCGCGGCTGGGGCCGGTTGGTCCACATCTCCAGCGTGCACGGGCTGCGCGCTTCTGCGTTCAAATCCGCTTATGTCGCCGCGAAGCACGGCCTTGAGGGGTTCTCCAAGGTCGCTGCTCTCGAAGGCGCTCCGCACGGCGTCACGTCGAACTGCGTGGCGCCAGGGTATGTGCGGACTCCGTTGGTGGAGAGGCAGATCGCCGATCAGGCTCGTGTGCACGGCATTCCCGAGGACGAGGTCTCGTCCCAGATCTTCTTGCAGCGCAGTGCGGTGAAACGGCTGATCGAACCTTCCGAGGTCGCTGATGCCGTGCTGTGGTTGTGCGAGAACAGCTTTGTCACAGGTACGTCGTTGGCCGTCGACGGCGGCTGGACCGCTCAATGAGGAGTTGTCGATGATCAAAAAGGTAGTAGGCGCTTCGCTCATCGGGACAACTGTCGAGTGGTACGACTTCTTCCTTTACGGGTCTGCTGCGGCGCTGGTGTTCAACAAGCTGTTCTTCCCGACAGCGGA
>JAVXWK010000414.1:0-5607 GCA_032230575.1 Pseudonocardiales bacterium
GAGGACGCGAAGCCGGGCCTGGGTGTCGACGCGAAGACCGTGGTCCACCTCCGAACCGGTCTGCACGATGTCGAGCAACGGGTGCGGTTCGGGGTCCGCGTCCAGTTCGCGGTGGTAGTAGTAGGCGTCGCCGCAGTGCAGCAGCCATCGTGATCCGTCGTGCACCGCGATGCCGGTGTGCCCGGCGGTGTGACCGCCCATCGGGACGAGCTTGAACTCCTCTGGCAGACCGATCGGCTGGATCGCGTCGAAACCGAACCACGTGTCGTCTGTGGACTCATAGGTGCGCCACTGTGGACCGTGCGCCCAGTGAGCCGGGCGGTAGCGGCGGCTCGGGGCTTCCCGCACAGCAGCGCGAAGTTCGGCATCCAGTACATGAACCGTGGCGTGCGGGAAATCCGGTAGGCCGCCGCAGTGGTCGACGTCCAGGTGCGTGACCAGGACGTGCCGCACATCGGACGCCGCGAAGCCGAGCCGTTCTACCTGGCGCAACGCGGTTTCCTCCTCGATCAACGCCGGCTGGGCCATCTCCACCCACTCGGCTCCGAGGGTGCCGGACGGGTCGCGGATGTCGTCGAGGCCGAGTCCTGTTTCGACGAGGACGAGGCCGTCTCGAAGCGTTTCGACGAGCAGGCAGTGGTTCACGGCGGGCGCGCTCGGCAGCCCTTCGTAGGTCGGATCGATCTCGCGGACGGAACCGCAGTTCAGGTGGTGGATCTTCATGCCACCAACCCTGCAACTTGAACCGCGATTCAAGTCAAGCCCTCGGCCGAATGGCTGATGTGGCCGCCGGCGAACCGGCCGTTCGGCGTCCGGGGTTGACCTTGAGGAGGAGTTCGCGATCGCCGGGCGTTCCTAGGTTGGCGACATGACCATCCTGCTAGCCGATCCGGTCGTGCGCGCTGTGCGCGTGCTCGACAACGAAGATCCGTTGGTACCGCTGATATTCGCGCCTGCTGTGCTGGTCAGGCAAGGGCTGGCGCTCAGGCTCGTCGACGCGCGCGACGCGCTGCCGTCCGGTGTGGACCTGCGGGTGGTCGAGGGACACCGCAGCATCGCCGACCAGAACGCGATCATCGAGCGGTACACCGACGAGCTGCGGGAGCTCCACCCGGCGGCCGACGCGGTCGAGCTGAACCGCCTCTCCAGTCGTTTCGTGGCACCGCTGGCCGTCGCGCCGCACGTCGCGGGCGCCGCCGTGGACCTGACGCTGGTCGACGAGTGGGGTGACGACCTGTGGATGGGCACCGAGATCGACGACACCCCTGAACAGAGCGACGGCAGGTGCTTCTTCAGCGCCGAGGTCGACGCGGAGGCACGGCGCAACCGGACGATCCTGGCTGACGCGCTGAGCGGCGCAGGACTGGTGAACTACCCGACCGAGTGGTGGCACTGGTCGTACGGTGACCGGTATTGGGCCCTGATGACCGGCGCCGACCACGCCCTCTACGGACCGGTGGAGGTGCCTGCGTGGGCGCGCTCGTGACGAGCATCCGCCAGGCGTCGGCCGAACCGTCGTTGACGATCGATCTGAGCGCGGTGGCGGCCAACACGAGGCGATTCGTCGAGCTGACCCGCGGCGAGGTCATGGCCGTGGTGAAGGCGGACGGGTTCGGGCACGGGCTCGGGGACGCCGCACGAACGGCGGTTGCCGCCGGTGCGACGTGGATCGGCGTCACGTCGCTGGCCGAGGCGGTCGCGGTGCGCGAGTCCGGTGTGGACGTTCCGGTGCTCAGCTGGCTCAACCCGGTGGACGTCGACGTGCGCACCGCCGCCAGGTACGGCATCGACCTGAGCGTGCCGAGCCTGCATCACCTCGCGTTGATCGAACAGGCCGGGCCGGTGCGCGTGCACCTGCAGCTCGACACCGGCATGGCCCGCGACGGCGCCTCGCCGGACTCGTGGCTGGCGTTGATGTCCGCGGCTCGCAAGGCGGAACTGGCCGGGAGGATCACGGTCGTCGGCGTGATGGGGCACCTGCCGTGCGCGGACACCCCTGGCGCCAACGGGCCTGGCCGGCGAGCGCTCATCCAGGGCGTGGAGATGGCACGCCAGGCCGGATTGCGGCCATCCACAAGGCATTTGGCCGCCACGAGCGCGGCGTTGACGGACCCCAGCACGCATCTGGACATGATCCGGATCGGTGCGGGTCTGGTGGGGATCGACCCGTCCGGCACCACTCGGCTGCGTTCCGCGTTGCGGCTCACCGCGCCAGTGGTTCAGGTCCGGCGCGTCGATGCGGGAACTGGCGTGGGGTATGGACATCAGCACGTGACCGAGCGCGCGACCACGTTGGCGCTGCTGCCGGTCGGTTATGCGGATGGCTTGCCGCGCACGGCTTCCGGCCGTGCGGAGGTGTTTCTGGGCGGACGTCGCCGGCCGGTCGTCGGGGTGATCTCGATGGACCAGGTCGTGGTGGACGTGGAGGACGACCCGGTGCTGCCGGGAGATGAGGCTGTGGTGTTCGGACCAGGGGATGACGGCGAGCCGACGGTGGGGGACTGGGCCCGGTGGGCGGGAACCATCCCGCACGAGATCGTGACGGGCATTGGCGCGCGGGTGCGGAGGTTTGTGCGATGAGGGGGATCCGGGTCGCCGTGATCGGCGGCGGGCAGAACTGCGAGCACGACGTGTCGGTCGCCTCGGCGGCTTCGGTGCGGAAAGCGCTCGACCCGGCCAAGTACGAGGCCGTCTCGCTCACCATCGGCCGTGACGGCAGGTGGCACGGGACGGATGGCCAGGTGCTCGACACGCTGGTGGACGGCAGTCTCGCGGCCGCACTCGACGTGATCGCCGGCTGCGACGTCGTGTTGCCGCTGGTCCACGGGCCGCTGGGCGAGGACGGCACGTTGGCCGGGCTGTGCGAACTGGCCGGTGTGCCGTACGTTGGTTCGCCGCTGCGAGCAGGTGCGCTGGCGATGGACAAGTGGGCCACCAAGCTGGTCGCGGAGGCGGTCGGGGTGCGCACCGCGAAGGCCCGGCTGGTCACGAACCCGTCCACTGTGGACTTCACCGGACCTGTCGTGGTGAAGCCGGTGGCGGCGGGGTCGAGCTTCGGCGTGCAGCTCGTGGAGCGCGAGGCCGATCTCGAACCCGCTGTGCGCCAGGCGTTGCAGCTGGACGATCGAGTGCTGATCGAGGAAGTGCTCGAAGGCCGGGAGATCGACATCGCCGTGCTCGACGACCCGGACGAGGGCCGCCGGACCGGACCACCGCTGGAAATCCAGGTGCCGGGCTTGTTCGACACCACCGTGAAGTACGACGGCAGCGCCAAGTTCGTCATTCCGGCACCGCTGGACGACACCGAGCTCAAGGCGCTGGAGGACTCGGCACTGCGCGTCTACGAAGCGTTGGGCTGCCGTGGGCTGGCCCGAGTCGACTTCTTCCTCACGAACGACGGCCTGGTGCTCAACGAGGTCAACACCATGCCCGGCATGACGGCGGAGTCCCAGGTGCCCAAGATGTTCGCGACCATCGGGCTGTCCTATTCGGATCTGCTGGACAAGCTGGTCAGGGGAGCGATGCGGTGAAGCGCATCGCCGGGCTGGACGTGTTGCGCGGCATCGCGATTCTGCTGGTGATGCTGCGTCACGCGTTCCCCGACGTGTTCCCCGGCGCCGGTGTGGTCGGCGTGGTCGTCTTCTTCACGTTGAGCGGCTACCTGATCACCGGCGTGCTCAGCCGAGAGCTGCAGGTCAGGGGACGCGTCGACTTCAAGCGGTTCTACCTGCGCCGGGTGCGCAGGCTGCTGCCCGCGCTGATAGCGCTGACAGTGGTATTCGTGCTGGTCACGCTCGTGTTCGACCCGCTGGGCGAGCGCGACAAGCTGCTCAGGACCGCGATCGTGCTGGTGACGTTCACGGGCAACCTGCCGATCAGCGGGGTGAGCCCGGCGGCGTTCCACAGCTGGACGCTGGCCACCGAGGAGCAGTTCTACCTGCTGTGGCCCGCCTTGCTGGCGTTCGCCTGGGTGCGCAACCGAACGGGCGCGGTCCTGGTCGTCACGGCACTGGCAGCGCTCGCGGCCTGCACGGCGACGCTGATCTGGTTGTGGCCGAACGCCGACAACGCCTACGCGCTGCCGACGTCGTGGTTCGTGTGCTTCGTGATCGGCGCGGCCACCAGGCTCAAGCTGACCAGCGCACCGAAGTGGGCTGTGCCGATCGTGCTCGCCGGAATCGTGGCCCTGTCCGTGGTTCCGTTGCGGGGCAGCGCGCTCACCTACCTGGTCGCGGGCCCGGCGATCGCGGCCTGCACCGCGGTGCTGCTGCTGGTCTGGTCGAAGTGGGAACAGGTGGCGGCACCGGTCAAACCGCTGGTGGCGCTGGGAGTTCTCTCCTACGGCGCCTACCTGTGGAACTACCCGCTGACGCTGTGGCTGCGCCCGGAGCTGGGCGCCGCCGCCGGACCGGTCGCGGCGGTCCTCACGGTCGTGGCGGCGGCGCTCAGCTGGCGTTACGTGGAGGAACCGGTCATGCGGCGAGGTAGCCGTTCACCAGATTCCGCCAGGCTTTCTTGAGGGCCCAGCCGTCGGGCGCGTTCGGGTCGAGGTAGTAGATGCCGTGCGTGCACGGGTTCGAGCCGTTGATCCGGTAGGTCCACCACGCCCAGCCGATGCCGTTGTCCTGGAAGGCTCCCAGCACCTGGCGAGCCCTGTCCTTGGCGACGGCGTCGTCGTTGCAGCCCTCGATGCCGACCTGGTTGATCCACATCGGGACGGAGTGCCTGGCCCGGAAGTCGGTGATGGCCTTGATGCGGTTGAGCGGGTTCTCGAAGATGAAGTAGTTGCAGGTGTAGATGATCTTCGGGTCGACCGTGGTGTAGGCGCCCTCCAGACTGGCGCAGCTGTAGTTGTCGTTGGGCCCCACCACGACCGGCGTCCGGCGGTCGATCTGCCGGATCGCGAGGGTCATCTCCTCGTAGAACTCCATGACCTTCGCGTCGCTCTGCCCGATCGGCTTGGGCTCCGGCAGGATCTCGAACGCGCCCATGTACGGCGTGCTCTTGTACTTCTTGACGAGGAACTGCCAGACCTCTTTGAACTGCTGCCTCATCACCGGGTTGGTCCAGAAGTTGTCGGGCCTGCCGCCCGCGCCCTGGCCGTAGTCCGAGTCGACGAACAGCGTGATCCACAGGCCCGCCGCGCTCGCCTGCTCGATGGTCCTGGTGAGCTCGTCGAGGTGCCCCTGCTTGATATGAGTGGTGTTCTCCGGGTTCTCGTCGCGGCTGTCGACGTCCTCCTTCCACTCACCCCACCAGCGCAACGGGATGCGCACCGAGTTGGCGCCCGCCGCCACGTGATCGCCCGGATCCTGCGGCTGGAGGGTGCCCCAGTGCCCCCAGTTGTAGCCCCGCAGCACGATCGGGTTCCCCGCCGGATCCACGACGTTCGCTCCCGACACGGAGAGACGTGCCGGTGCGGCCGCCGACGCCGCGGCGGTGCCTGCCAACAGCACCACCGCGGTCGTCAGACCGAAGACCACCCGTCTCAGCTTCATGTTCTGCCCCTCTCGAGGAAACGTTCGGGGCAGTACGTTGCCGGACCTAGGACCGGGCGTGGTTCGGGCGATGTTCGGGGAGTGTCAAGATCACTAGTTGCGATAGCGG
>JAVXWK010000453.1:0-3916 GCA_032230575.1 Pseudonocardiales bacterium
TCCCCACGAGATCCGAACCGTGCTCGGAGTCGTAGTCGAGCACCGGGCCCAGCAGCCGACGTCTCAACGAAGCGCGCAGCTCCTCCGGCACACCCGCGAGCAGCAGCTGGTGCAGTGCGATCTCCTCACCCGCCACCACACACGTGCGACCACCACGCCGTTCGCCGAGCCTCCGTGCGTGCGCCGCCTCCTCCGCGGCACCACGCAGTCCGCGCCACTCGACGGGCGAGCTGATGCCGACCAGCACTCGCGAGGACCCGAGCCCTGGCTCCATCACCCGGATCGCCTCGCGCACGTCGTCCGGCACCGAGTCGTCGGCCTTCGCGACGGCGTAGACCGTGTCCCCCACAGGCGTCACCAGAGCAGCGGGCAGGGTCTCCTCGATCACCGCGGCCGCCAGTTCGGTCCGCTGGTCGGACGTCACCGCGCTGAGCACGCGGAGCCGGGCGTTCTCCAGCCCGGCGGCCGTGAGCCGCGACTCCACGTCGGCCGACCCGCTCAGCACCGCCGCCACCAACGGCCCGGCGGTCCGGTTCTCGATCTGACGGCCCTGCGCCTGCCGCAGTCGTTCCAGCGCGACCAGGGAAGCGAGCTCCGCGGCGGCCTCTTGCTGCGGCTCCCCGCCGACGACGAGGATCCAGCTGGTGAGCCGGTTGCCGCCGCGTTCGGACACGGGCACGAGGGTCATCCCTCGCACGGTCCGGGGCAGCCGGTCGGCTTGGAGGAACTCCTTCACCAGCGTCACCCGGTCGGGCAGCTCGCCGCCGGCCACCACGCGTCCGGTCGTCGAGAGCACCCAGCACGGCGCGCTCAGCTCGTGGCCACCCGCCAGCAACAACGCGGGCAGTCCGGAGCCCTCGGCGACGACGTTCAGCAACCGCCGGTGTCTGCTGAGGCCCACCAGTTCCATCGACACGCGCTCGGTGATCGTCGCGAACGACAGGTCGACGGGAACCTCGAGCAACGGCACGTGGTGGCGCTCGCAGGCGTCGACGAGGTCCGCGGGCAACGCGCGGTTCTCGGTTTCGCTGGCAGCCAACCCGGCCACGCGGGCGGAGGCCAGCGAACGGACGAACGTCTCGGAGTCCTGCGGGCCGTGGTGCCACAGCAGGCCGGACAGCACCAGCTCCCCGCCGGACAGGTACCGGCTGGGGTCGGGCAGCTCCGTTCCGTACACGCGGGTGACCGTGCGGTCGAGCTGGTCATCACCCGTGTGCAGGCTCAGGCGCAGTTCCGGCATCTGCAGCAACGTCCGCAACAGCAACATGGGAGGCCACTTTCGTCCATTCGTGTTTGTAGGAAAGCACAAATTCGTTACGTGTAGGAGCCTGCGGATTCATGCGTCCCGCCGTAGAGGTTCGGACCTGTGGCTATGTGTACTGGCTCACAACCAGATGGGAGGGCGAGTGACGATCTCCACGCACGTGCTGGACGCGGCTCGCGGCAGGCCGTTCGCGGGCATCACCGTGTCGCTGCAGCGCCGCGACGGGACCGAGGTGCGTTCCGCTGAGACGAACGCCGATGGCCGGATCACCGGATGGGGTGAAGGCTTGGAGGCGGGGGTGTACCGGCTGGTCTTCGACACCTCGGAGGCGGCGCCGTTCTTCCCCGAGGTCGTGCTCACGTTCGCCTACTCCGATCCGGCGCAGCACTACCACGTGCCGTTGCTGCTGTCGCCGTTCGCCTACTCCACCTACCGAGGTAGCTGACGATGGACTTCCTTCGACCGGAGACGCTCGCCGAGGCGTTGGAGATCAAGGCGGAGCGCCCTGACGCGGTGCCGATCGCCGGCGGCACGGACGTCATGGTGGAGCTCAACTACGACCACCGCCGTCCGGCCGCGCTGCTGGACCTCACGCGCATTCCCGAGCTCCGCGAGTGGACGCCGGGCCTGCGGGTCGGCGCGGGTGTGCCGTACGTGCGGATCATCGACGAGCTGGGTGCGGAACTGCCCGGCCTGGCCATGGCCTCGCGCACGGTCGGGTCGCCGCAGATCCGCAACCGGGGCACGGTCGGCGGCAACCTGGGCGCGGCTTCTCCCGCCGGGGACACGCACCCGGTGCTGCTGGCGTCCGACGCGGTCATCGAGGTGGCCTCCGTGCGGGGGACTCGGATGATCCCGGCTGCTGATTTCTATCTCGGCGTGAAGCGGAACTCGCTGGAGCCGGACGAACTGATCGTGGCGGTGCACCTCGCGCCTGCCAAGGGGCCACAACAGTTCTCCAAGGTCGGCACGCGCAACGCGATGGTGATCGCGGTGTGTTCGTTCGCGATCTCGCTGTTCCCTTCGGAGAACCGGGTCGGCGCGGCTGTCGGTTCCGCCGCACCGACCCCGCGACGCGCTCGTGAGGCCGAGGAGTTCCTGGCTTCCGCGCTCGACTTCTCGGCGCCGAAACCGTTGCTGGACTCGGTGAAGCGCGAGTTCGGCGAGCTGGTCTCGCAGGCCGCTTCGCCGATCGACGACGTGCGCGGTTCGGCGGCGTATCGCAAGCACGCTTTGGCAGTGATGGCCCGCAGGACGCTTGGTTGGGCCTGGCAGGAACTTCTCAGCCAAAAGAATGGTGGCGGTGAGCAAGTATGCGCGTGAATGTCACAGTCAACGGCGAGCAACGCCAGGCCGACGACGTGTGGGAAGGCGAGTCGCTGCTGTTCATGCTGCGCGAGCGGCTCGGGCTGCCCGGCTCGAAGAACGCCTGCGAACAGGGCGAGTGCGGTTCCTGCACGGTGTACCTGGACAACGTGCCGGTGTGCGCGTGCCTGGTCGCGGCCGGGCAGGCGCAGGACCGCGAGGTGCGCACGGTCGAGGGGCTCGCTTCCGGTGACTCGCTGGACCCGGTGCAGGAGGCGTTCGTCGAGGCGGGTGCGGTGCAGTGCGGGTTCTGCACGCCCGGTCTCGTCGTGCAGGCGCACGATCTGCTGGACCGCGTGCCCAATCCCTCCGACCCGGAGATCCGCGAGGCGCTCGCGGGGAACCTGTGCCGCTGCACGGGTTACGAGAAGATCCTGGACGCAGTGCGATTGGCGGCGTCGCGCCGATGATCGTCCTCGACCGCTGTGCGGTGTCCACTGTGGATCCATCCGGAACCGAGCACGCTTCCGGTCACGTCGTCGTCGACCAGGGCCGGATCGTCTCGGTCGGTTCGGGTCCGGCGCCTCGCCCTTACGAGTCCCACACGTATGTCGACGCGTCGTCGTGCCTGGTCACGCCGGGCTTCATCAACACGCATCACCACCTCTACCAGTGGGCGACGCGGGGTCTGGCGCAGGACGCGACGCTGTTCGAGTGGCTTACCACGCTGTATCCGGTGTGGCGCGGGCTCGACGACACCGTCACGCACGCCGCGGCTTCCGCTGGGCTGGCGAAGCTGGCGTTGACGGGCTGCACGCTGGCCGCTGACCACCACTACGTCTTCCCTTCCGCCGGTGGCGATGTGTTCAACGCGCTGGTGTCGGCGGGGCGCCGGATCGGGATCCGGCTGGAGGCGATCCGCGGGTCGATGGACCGCGGCCAGTCCGATGGCGGGCTGCCGCCGGACAACCTGGTCGAGGACACCGAGGCCGCGTTGATCGCGACCGAACAGGCGATCGGCGACTACCACTCGACCGCCGACGACGCGCTGATTCGCGTGGCCGTCGGGCCCTGCTCGCCGTTCTCGGTGTCGCGTGAGCTGATGACCGGGGCCGCTTCTTTGGCTCGACGTCACGGCGTTCGGCTGCACACGCACCTCGCCGAGACTTTGGACGAGGAAGAGCAGTGCCTGGCGGAGAACGGTTGTACGCCGACCGAGTACGCCGAGCAGCTGGGCTGGCTGGGTTCGGACGTGTGGCTCGCGCACACCGTGCACCTGTCTTCGGACGCGGTGAAGCGACTTGGGGCGACGTCTACTGGTTCTGCACATTGCCCGACGTCCAACGG
>JAVXWK010000490.1:0-9572 GCA_032230575.1 Pseudonocardiales bacterium
CTCCAACAGCCACCAGATCATCCGGGCTGGGTGTGGCAACGACTGCTGTGGCTGCCGGTGTGCGCGGCAGTGACCTGGGGATGGCTGCGAGCACTGCGAGGCCGATCGCCACGGCGTGCAGCGCCACCACCGGAGGCGCCGGATCCAGTGCCAGCATCGGCGGAACGCACGCCAGCGCCGTGAGCAGCCACGGCAACCGGGTGTCGCAGCTGCCGATGCGCGCGGTGTGGATCAGGTACCAGCCGAGCAGCAGGTGGATGAGGTTCTGCAGCGGGTCCACCGGCAGCAGCACGAGCGTCCCGTCGCCGAGGAACCCGCTCACCACGAACCCGAGCACGCCGAGCGTCCCGAACGACACGCCCATCGCGGTCGCCAGCCGAGTGCGGCGCGACTCGTGCGAGAGCCGCGGGAACCCGACCATGCGCGCCTCGAACCGGTGGAACACCAGCACGAGCGGCAACAGCAGGAACACCAGCCAGATCGGCGCCTGCGACACGCCCAGCAACCCGACGACCGCGCCGACCCCGGCCAGATAAGCGAGGTACACGGTCATCGGGGCCCGGCGCGCGAAGTTCACGACGTGCCACGACCGGCCTTCGAGCCACGTGGTCACGCGCCCGCGGGCCAGCAGTGCCAGGCACACCTGCGCCACCCCGAGCACCATCGTCGAGCGCGGGTAGTCGCTGAAGAACACCAGCGCGGGCAACGTGATCGCGCCCAGCGCCGCCAGCGCCCGGCGCGAGATCCTCAGCAACGTGCCGTCGGCGTAGAAGAACCCGATCTGCTGCATCAGCAACGCGCCGACGATCAGGTTGACGTACCCGCCGGTCTTCCAGTCCGTGGACGTGCGTGCGACCTCGACGCCGAGCGTCACGAGCATCAGCACGAACGGCGTGGTGCGGCGGAAGTGCTCGTGCAGCCACGCGGCGGCGGGCGTCGCGGCCACCGCGAGCAGGTAGACCCCGAGGAACCACAACGGATGCGTGATCAGCCTGCTGTACGCGTCGACCCGCACGTCCAGCAGGTTCAACGCCGCGAACAACACCACCCACAGCAACACGAACGCGAGCACCGGCCGCAGCAGCCACGACGTCCGCGACGACACCCAGCAGCCGAAGCCGCCCTCGTGCGCCTGCCACGAACACAGGTTCGCGTGCCCGCCCGCGAAGAAGAACAACGGCACCGCCTGCAACGCCCACAGCCACGACGTGCCGTCACCGCGCAGATGAGCCAGCATCGCCACGGTTTCGCCGAGCACCAGCAGGACGACGCTGAGGAGTCGCAAGAACGTGGCGTACCGATCAGGCCGAACGGGATTCTGCGAGTTCGTGTCGGTCGTCCGGTCGCCTCTTCGGGTCAACCGCCGAAGGCGATTCGGGCCGAAGCGGCGGCCGGACGACCGACTCCTCGACGAACTCGCCGCCGTCTGCGAAGCAGCGGCCGTTGAACGCTGTGCCAGCAACAGGAAGACGACCACCGCACTGCCGAACGCCCACGCCACCACGGGTTCGTGACCCGGCGCGCCCCACCGCTGGCGCCACGAGTTGAACTTCAGCCCGAGCGCGTAGGTCTCGGCGACCGCATGACAGCTCGACTCCGAGTCGCGCGGGTTCAGCCGGCACTGCGCGTGCAGATCGGTCGTCAGCCTGTCGTCCAGCGCCCTGCGCGCGTCCGGCCCCAGCGCATGTCCCTTTTGCTCGGCATAGCGCAACAGGTCGTAGCCCATGTCGTGTGCCCGGCACGCGACGCTGAAGTCCCACTCCGTGTCGCCGGCCGGCCCTGAGCACCCACCGGAGACGTCGACCACCCGCAACGTGCCGTCCGGCGCCATCACGGTCTTGGGGTCGCGCGCGAGCTCCTCGGCGAAGTCCGACGGCAGGTTGATCTTCGGATCGTGCGTCGCGGAGGGGGCGGAGAAGGCCTGCACCGCGTTGGCCGCGGCCACCACGTCTCCGTTGGACAGCACCCCGTCATCGCCGGTGGCAGGGCGCGAGGCGATGACCCCGCACACGAACACCGCGAGCGTGATCACCGTGAACCTGAACCAGGCCGGGAGCCGGAGGAGGAGTTTGCGCGCGCCCATTGTCGCGTCAGGTTACGGAAGGGTATCGGCTGATCGCCAATTCACGAGGTCACGACGACCGGTGTGAGTGACGCGAGCGCCATGCGCGACAGCAGGGCAGCCATCTGGTCGCGGTCGAGGTGCGCGCTGTGCGGGGTCGAGTTGATCAACCCGAACACCGCGTGCGCCGCCGCCCGCGCGGTCGGTTCGTCGAAGTCGGGCACCGTGCGCCTGATCGTCTCGACCCACACCTCGACGTACCGGCGCTGCAAAGCCCGCACGCGCCGGCGGTCCGGGTCGGTGAGGTTCGCGAGGTTGCGCATCTGCACGGTGATCAGAGCGGGGTCGTCCAGCGCGAAGTCGACGTGCCAGCCGACCAGCTCCTGCAACGCCTCCGTCGCGTTCGACGCCGCGTCCACCCGCGCCTGGCCGCCGTCCAGCAGCCGTTCGGAGATCGACGTCAGCATCTCGCCGAGCATCGCGTCCTTGCTGCGGAAGTGCCGGTAGAGCGCCGGGCCCGAGATGCCGACGGCGGCACCGATGTCGTCGATGCCCACGCCGTGGAAGCCGTGCCGCGCGAAGAGCTCGGCCGCGGCGGTGAGGATCTGATCCCGACGTGAGGGTTTCTCGGCCACAACCGGGAGGTTAGCAGCCGTTTACCTTGTCGTCCGATAGATGGAATTTGCGCAGGTACAAGCCCCAAATGTTGACTCTTCACGAATACTTCACACAGGTCTTACTCGTGAGTAACCATTGGCGTGCAATGCATCACATCCCTGCGGCCCCTTCGGGAGTCTTCGATGCGTCCTGCTCACTTCCTCGTCTCGGTGGTCACCGCCGCCGCGGCCGTCATCGCGCTCGCCAACCCCGCCAGCGCAGCCGCCGTCAACTACGTCGCGCTGGGCGACTCGTACGCATCGGGCCTGGGTACGGGCTCGTACGACGGTTCCAGCGGCAGCTGCAAGCGCGGCCCGCTCGCCTACCCGGCGCTCTGGGCGGCCTCGCACGCACCGGCCAGTTTCAAGTCCGTGGCCTGCTCCGGCGCACGAACATCCGACGTCCTCAACAACCAGGTCTCGTCGCTCGCGGCCTCGACCACGCTGGTCACGCTGCAGGTCGGCGGCAACGACGCCGGCTTCACCGACGTCGTCACGACTTGTACTTTTGGTTCGGACCAAGACTGCGTCAACCGGGTGAACCAGTCCAAGACCTACATTCAGAACGCGCTTCCGGGACTCCTCGACAACGTCTACGGGACGGTCAGGTCGAAGTCCCCGTCGGCGCGCGTGGTCGTGCTCGGTTACCCGCGCATCTACAAGGTGCCCGGCTCCTGCAACGTCGGGCTGAGCGACACCAAGCGCGCGGCGATCAACTCGGGTTCCGACGCACTGCACACGGGCATCAGTGCACGGGCCGCGGCGGCCGGGTTCACCTACGTCGACGTGCGCGGGGCGTTCACCGGGCACGAGATCTGCTCGTCGAGCTGGTGGCTGAACAGCCTCAGCTGGCCGGTCGAGGAGTCGTACCACCCGAACCAGAACGGGCATCGCAGCGGTTACCTGCCTGCGCTCCAGTCGGTCATCGGCTAGGTTGATTCCGGAACGTGGGAGTGCCCGATCTGGTCTCTGACCTGCGATCAGGTCACTCTCGAGCCGTTCCTGTGGACCGTGAGGTGAGCGGGCGTTAACATGGAGAAGTTAACGCCCGCTAACCTGAGGTCTGGGGAGCATGGACGCACCCGCCCTGCGCAGCGCAGCCGAACCGTCGGACCGCTACGCCAAGGAGCACGCCGCGCTCGTCGACGAGCTGCGCGGCAAGCTCGCCACCGCCGCTCTGGGCGGTCCCGAGAAGGCACGTCAGCGGCACGTCGACCGCGGCAAGCTGCTGCCCCGCGAGCGCGTCGACACGCTGGTCGACCCCGGTTCGCCGTTCCTGGAGCTGTCGCCGCTGGCGGCCAACGGCATGTACGGCGACGAGGCACCGGCCGCGGGCATCATCACCGGCGTCGGGCGGGTCTCCGGCCGTGAGTGCGTGATCGTCGCGAACGACGCCACGGTCAAGGGCGGCACCTACTACCCGATCACGGTCAAGAAGCACCTGCGCGCGCAGGAAGTCGCGCTGCAGAACAACTTGCCGTGCATCTACCTGGTCGACAGCGGCGGCGCGTTCCTGCCCAGGCAGGACGACGTGTTCCCGGACCGCGAGCACTTCGGCCGGATCTTCTACAACCAGGCCACGATGTCCGCCAGGGGCATCCCGCAGATCGCCGCCGTGCTCGGGTCGTGCACTGCGGGTGGCGCGTACGTGCCGGCGATGAGCGACGAGGCGATCATCGTTCGCAACCAGGGCACGATCTTCCTCGGTGGTCCGCCGCTGGTGAAGGCCGCGACCGGTGAGGTGGTGAGCGCTGAGGATCTTGGTGGCGGCGACCTGCACTCGCGGACGTCCGGCGTCACCGACCACCTGGCCGAGAACGACGCGCACGCGTTGCGGATGGTCCGCTCGATCATCTCGACGCTGGGACCGCGTGTGCGGCGCCCGTGGGACGTCGAGCGGGTCGAGGCTCCGGCCGTCAATGACGATCTTTTCGGTGTCGTGCCAACGGATTCCCGGACGCCCTACGACGTGCGCGAGGTTATCGCGCGGGTCGTGGACGGCTCGAAGTTCCAGGAGTTCAAGAAGGAGTACGGCACCACGCTGGTGACGGGGTTCGCGCGCATTCACGGCCACCCGGTCGGGATCGTCGCCAACAACGGCATCCTGTTCGGCGAGTCGGCGGTGAAGGGCGCGCACTTCATCCAGCTGTGCGACAAGCGATCCATCCCGCTGGTGTTCCTGCAGAACATCACCGGGTTCATGGTCGGCCGCGAGTACGAGGCGGGCGGCATCGCCAAGCACGGCGCCAAGATGGTCACCGCGGTGGCCTGCGCTCGGGTGCCGAAGTTCACCGTGATCATCGGTGGCTCGTTCGGTGCCGGCAACTACTCGATGTGCGGCCGGGCGTACTCGCCGCGCTTCCTGTGGATGTGGCCGAACGCGCGGATCTCCGTGATGGGTGGCGAGCAGGCCGCTTCCGTGCTCGCGACGGTTCGCCGTGACCAGCTCGGCGACGAGTGGTCCGCGGAGGACGAGGAGGCGTTCAAGGCGCCGATCCGTCAGCAGTACGAGGACCAGGGCAACCCGTACTACTCGACCGCGCGGCTGTGGGACGACGGCGTGATCGACCCGCGGGACACCCGCGTGGTGCTCGGGCTGGCGTTGTCGGCTGCCGCCAACGCCCCCATCGACGATGTTTCCTACGGCGTCTTCCGGATGTGATCATGTTCGACAGCGTTCTGGTGGCGAACCGCGGGGAGATCGCGGTCAGGGTGATCCGCGCGTTGCGGTCGCTCGGGATCCGTTCCGTCGCCGTGTACTCCGACGCGGACGCCGATGCGTTGCACGTCCGGCTGGCCGACGAGGCCGTGCGGATCGGGCCCGCGGCGGCTCGTGATTCGTACCTGTCCATCGAGAAGATCGTCGCGGCCGCTGTTTCGACCGGCGCGCAGGCGATTCACCCCGGTTACGGCTTCCTGGCCGAGAACACGGCCTTCGCCACGGCTTGTGACGCCGCTGGTGTGGTGTTCGTCGGGCCGCCAGCTTCGGCGATCGACGCGATGGGCGACAAGATCCGCGCGAAGCTGACCGTGTCGGCAGCGGGTGTTCCCGTGGTGCCTGGGCGAACGAAAGAGGGCATGTCCGACGACGAGCTCGTCGACGCGGCCCTGGAGATCGGCTTTCCGGTGCTGCTCAAGCCTTCCGCCGGTGGTGGCGGCAAGGGCATGCGACTGGTGCACGAAGAAGCCTTGCTGCGCGAGGCGATCGAGTCGGCACGGCGTGAGGCGCGCGGGTCGTTCGGTGACGACACGCTGCTGATCGAGCGGTTCATCACGAACCCGCGGCACATCGAGATCCAGGTGCTGGCGGACTCGCACGGCAACGTGATCCACCTCGGTGAGCGCGAGTGCAGCCTGCAGCGGCGGCACCAGAAGATCATCGAGGAGGCGCCGTCGCCGTTCCTCACTCCTGAGATGCGCGAGGCGATGGGTTCCGCCGCGGTCGATGCGGCCAGGTCCTGCGGCTACGTCGGCGCGGGCACGGTCGAGTTCATCGTGGACGGACAGACCGGCGACTACTTCTTCATGGAGATGAACACCCGGCTGCAGGTCGAGCACCCGGTGACCGAGATGGTCACGGGCGTCGACCTGGTCGAGTGGCAGCTCCGCGTGGCCTCTGGCGAGGTGTTGGACCTCGACGTTTCGTTGCAGGGGCACTCGGTGGAGGCGCGGGTCTACGCCGAGGACCCCGCGCGTGGCTTCCTGCCGACCGGCGGCCGGGTGCTGGCGCTCAGCGAACCCACGTCGGTCCGCGTTGATTCGGGGCTGTACGAGGGACTTGTCGTCGGCTCGGACTACGACCCGATGCTCGCCAAGGTGATCGCGCACGGCCGCACCCGAGAGGAAGCCTTGCGGCGCCTGGACCACGCGCTGGGCCAGATGGTGCTGCTCGGTGTCACGACGAACATCCCGTTCCTGCGGGCGTTGTTGCGTGATCCCGATGTTCGCGCGGGTGCGCTGGACACGGGTCTGGTGGAGCGGAAGCTCGATTCGTTGACCTCGGCCGAGATTCCGGACGAGGTGTACGTGGCGGCGGGTCTGG
Organism: Pseudonocardiales bacterium; assembly: GCA_032230575.1. Classification (GTDB taxonomy): domain Bacteria; phylum Actinomycetota; class Actinomycetes; order Mycobacteriales; family Pseudonocardiaceae; genus Lentzea. Next base: position 6,761 of record JAVXWK010000490.1, read on the forward strand.
AGCGGTCGATCCAACCGCGTGGCGACGACCCGTGGGACGAGCTCTCCGGGTGGCGCGTCGGCGAGCACGCGTGGACGACGTGGCGGATCAACGACGTCGACGTGCGGGTTCGGGGCGATGAAGTCGTTGTGGGCGCGGGAGAACCGGTCCGGGCGCGAGCTCGTCGGGAAGGTGCTGACCTGCTCGTGGGGTCACGCCGGTACGCGATCGCGCGGGACGGTGACGTGCTGTGGCTGGGCCACGACGGCGCCTCCTGGGCGTTGACCGAGGCCGAGTTCCTGGTCGGCGCATCCGGTGGCGCCGCCGCATCCGGTGGTCCCGTCAAGTCGCCGATGCCCGGCACCGTGCTGGTGGTGCGGGCGTCTCAGGGCGACGAAGTGACCGCCGGTCAAGCATTGTTCGTGGTCGAGGCCATGAAGATGGAGCACACCGTGACCGCACCGGTCGACGGCGTGCTCGCCGAAGTGAACGTGCAAGCAGGCCAGCAGGTCAAACTCGACCAGGTGCTGGCCCTCGTCGTCTCTCACGAGGAGTGACACCGATGTTGGACTTCAGACTCCCGAGCGAGTACGAGGACCTGCGCAAGACCGTCGAGGAGTTCGCTCAGGAGGTCGTGGCCCCGACCATCGGCGACCTCTACGAGCGCAACGAGTTCCCCTACGACATCGTGCGCCAGATGGGCGAGATGGGGCTGTTCGGCCTGCCGTTCCCCGAGGAGTTCGGTGGCATGGGCGGCGACTACTTCGCCCTGTGCCTGACTCTGGAGGAGCTCGCGCGCGTCGACTCGTCCGTCGCGATCACGCTGGAGGCCGCGACCTCGCTGGGCGCGATGCCGGTCTACCGCTTCGGCACGGACGAGCAGAAGGCTTTCTGGCTGTCCTCGCTGACGTCCGGCGAGAAGCTCGGCGCGTTCGGCCTGACCGAGCCCGGCAGCGGGTCGGACGCTGGTGCTCTCGCCACGACCGCGCGGCTCGACGGTGACGAGTGGGTCATCAACGGCACCAAGGCGTTCATCACGAACTCCGGCACGGACATCACCGGTCTGGTGACGGTTGCGGCAGTCACGGGCACGCTGCCCGACGGCCGCAAGGAGATCTCGTCGATCATCGTCCCGTCCGGCACGCCGGGCTTCACGGTGTCGAAGAAGTACTCGAAGGTCGGCTGGTGCGCCTCGGACACCCGTGAGCTGTCGTTCGCCGACTGCCGCGTGCCCGCCGCGAACCTGCTCGGCATCCGCGGCCGCGGCTTCGCCCAGTTCCTGCGGACGCTGGACGAGGGCCGTGTCGCCATCGCCGCTTTGTCCGTCGGCCTGGCGCAGGGTTGCGTGGACGAGTCGGTCAAGTACGCCCACGAGCGCGAGACGTTCGGCGCGAAGATCGGTACGTACCAGGCGATCCAGTTCAAGATCGCCGAGATGGAGGCCCGCGTGCACACAGCTCGCCTGGCCTACTACGAGGCCGCGTCGCGGATGCTGCGCGGTGAGCCGTTCAAGAAGCAGGCGGCGATCGCGAAGCTGGTGGCGTCCGAGGCGGCGATGGACAACGCCCGCGACGCCACGCAGATCTTCGGTGGCTACGGCTTCATGAACGAGTACCCGGTCGGCCGTTTCTACCGGGACGCCAAGATCCTGGAGATCGGTGAGGGCACCTCCGAGGTGCAGAAGATGCTGATCGCCCGCGAGCTCGGTCTCTAGAGCTTGGGAACAGCGCGGTCGATGATGGCCGCGAAGTCGGTGGACTTGGGGAGCGTCCCGAAAGCAACTCCCCAGTCCCCGCCGAGCCGTGAGGCCAGGAACGCGTCCGCGACTGCGGGGTGTCCGTGCTTGACCAGCAGGGCACCCTGCAGGATCAGCGCCATCTTCTCCACGACCCGGCGCGCCTGCGACTCGTCCACGTCGGACAGTGCCGTGCCGAGTTCGTTCAACGCCCTGTCGATCCGCGGGTCGACACCGGTGACGACGCCGAGGAACTCCTGCACCGACTCGGGTTCCTTCTTCATCGCCCGCAGCACGTCGAGCGCCGCGACGTTGCCGGAGCCCTCCCAGATCGACATCAGCGGCGACTCGCGGAACAGTCGCGGCATCCCGCTGTCCTCGATGTAACCGTTGCCGCCCAGGCACTCCAACGCCTCGGCCGCGTGCGCCGGACCGCGCTTGCACACCCAGTACTTGGTGACCGCGAGGCCGAGCCGCGGCCGGTGCCGCGCCAGCCACATCGCCGCCGTCGTGGCTGCCTCGGACTCCACAGCCAGGTCCGCGAGCACGTTGCGCATCGCCGGCTGGTCGACGAGGCGCTTGCCGAACGCGGTGCGATGCCGTGCGTGGTGGACGGCCTGCATCACGCCGATGTGCATCCCGCTCGCGGAGCCGAGCGTGCAGTCGAGCCGGGTCATGTTGACCATCTCGATGATCGTCGGGACGCCGCGTCCCTCCTCGCCGACGAGCCAGCCGAGGGCGCCGTCGTACTCGATCTCCGAGGACGCGTTGGACCGGTTGCCGAGCTTGTCCTTGAGGCGCTGCAGGCGGATCGGGTTGCGGCTCCCGTCCGGCAGCACCCGCGGCACGAAGAAGCAGGAGAGCCCGCCCGGTGCCTGTGCCAGCGTCAGGAACAGGTCCGACATCGGCGCGGAGGTGAACCACTTGTGGCCGGTGAGGCGGTAGCCCCCGGCGCCGTCGGGCACCGCCCGCGTGGTGTTGGCGCGGACGTCGGAGCCGCCCTGCTTCTCCGTCATCGACATGCCCGCGATGAGTCCGGCTTTGCCGCTGGGTTCGCGCAGGCCGAAATCGTAAGTGCGCGAGGCGAGTAGCGGCTCG
>JAVXWK010000558.1:0-3722 GCA_032230575.1 Pseudonocardiales bacterium
AAGGACGAGACGGCGCAGCGGCGGGCTCGGCCGGTTTCCGGCCAGGTGGTCGTGTCCTGCAGAAGCGCGATGGTGCCTGGGGTCCAGTCGACGTGGGTCGAGGGCTCGGCGGCGTGGAGGGTGCGGGGCAGGATGCCGTGCTGCAGGGCCATGACCATCTTGATGACCGAGGCGACGCCCGCGGCGGACTGGGTGTGGCCGATGTTCGACTTCACCGAGCCCAGGAAGAGCGGGCGGTCGGCGTCGCGGTCGCGGCCGTAGGTGTTGAAGAGGGCCTGGGCTTCGATGGGGTCGCCCAGAGAAGTGCCGGTGCCGTGGGCGTCGAGCGCGTCGATGTCGTTGGTGGCCACGCCGGAGTTGGCGAGGGCCTGCATGATCACGCGTTGCTGCGACGGGCCGTTCGGGGCGGAGAGACCGTTGGAGGCGCCGTCCTGGTTGACGGCCGAGCCGCGGATGACGGCCAGAATGCGATGCCCGGCGGCCAGAGCGTCGGACTGGCGCATCAGCAGGAGCATGCCGATGCCCTCGGAGAGGATCATGCCGTCCGCGGAGTCGGAGAACGACTTGCAGCGGCCGTCGCGAGCCAGCGCGCGCTGGCGGGAGAAGGCGATCAGGGGCTTGGGGTTCGGCATGATCGTCGCGCCACCGGCCACGGCGAAGGCGGACTCGCCGGTGCGCAGCGACTGGCACGCCAGGTGCATTGCCACCAAAGAAGAAGAGCAAGCGGTGTCGACGGTGACGGCCGGGCCCTCGAAGCCGAACACGTAGGCGACGCGACCGGACAGCACCGAAGGCGAGGTGCCAGTGACCTGGTAGCCCTCGGAACCGCCGTCACCGCCGCCGTACTCGATGTAGGAGGAGCCGATGAACGCGCCGACCTTCTTGCCGCGCAAGGCAGCGGGGTCGATGCCCGCGCGTTCGACTGCCTCCCAGGTGGTTTCGAGGAGCAGGCGCTGCTGCGGGTCCATGCCCGTGGCTTCGCGCGGGGAGATGCCGAAGAACGACGGGTCGAAGTTGCCCGCGTCGGGCAGGTAGCCGCCGGCGGTGGTGTAGGTGGTGCCGGGACGGTCGGGGTCCGGGTCGTACATCCGCGCCATGTCGAAGCCGCGGTCCGCCGGGAACTCCGTGATCGCGTCCGTGCCGGCGAGCACCATCTCCCAGAAGGCTTCCGGAGTGTTGGCGTCGCCGGGGAAACGGCAGCTCATGCCGACGATCGCGATCGGCTCGTCCGAGTCGATGTTCGCCGAGTAGGTCAACGCTTCCGCTGCCGAGCCGAGGAGTTCGGCGAGCAGGTGGTCGGCGAGCACGACCGGGGTCGGGTAGTCGAAGACGAGCGTGGCGGGCAACGACAGACCGGTGGTGTCGGACAGCTTCTTGCGCAGCTCGACCGCGGTCAGCGAGTCGAAGCCGATGTCGCGGAACGCGCGGTTCTCCCCCACCTCCTCGACCGAACTGTGGCCGAGAGTCGCGGCGGCTTCGGCGCGGACGAGCTCGACCAGCTTGCGCTTCTGGTCCTCTTCGGACAGTGAACGCAGCTTGCGCGCGAACTCCGAGTCGTCGCGACGAACCTCCTCGACCACCGTCAATGCCTTGACCTCAGGCAAATCCGACAGCAGAGGTGAGGGGCGAACCGAGGTGAACAGCGGGAAGTAGGTGTCCCAGTTGATGTCGACGACAGTGACGCAGGTGTCGTCGTGCATCACGGCACGGTTCAGCTCGGCGACGGCCTGGTCTGGCTGAAGGAAAGTCAGGCCGCGGCGCGCCAGATTGTCGGACATGGCCTCGTGCGTCGCCATTCCGACCTCGGCCCACGGGCCCCACGCGATCGACGTCGCCCGCAGGCCACGCGCACGACGAGCCTCGGCCAGGGCGTCGCAGTAGGCGTTCGCAGCGCCGTAGGCTGCTTGGCCGCCACTGCCCCACACGCCCGCGATCGAGCCGAACAGCACGAAGAAGTCGACCTCGCCGACGAGAGTGTCGAGGTTCGCGGCACCGATCACCTTGGCGGACAACACATCCGCGAAGTCGTCCAACGACGTCAGCTCGAGAGGAGCGTGCTGCGCGGCACCAGCCGTGTGCACGACACCGGACAGATCAGAGATGTCCGCCAGCACAACGGAAAGCGCTTCGCGGTCGGCGACATCGCAAGCGACGATCGAGACCTGCGGGCCGTACTCCTCCAGCGACGCCTTCAGCTCGGCGGCACCCGGCGCGTCCATGCCGCGGCGAGAAGTCAGCACCAGACCGGAGACACCGCGCTCAGCGAGCCACTTCGCGGTCGTGGCACCAAGTCCGCCGGTTCCACCGGTGATCAGCACTGTGCCGTGTGCGGTGTAGTCAGACGGCAACGCGTCGACCGGGCGGTGCGCCAGGCGACGTCCCATGACGCCGGACGAGCGCACTGCCAGCTGGTCTTCCCCGTCGAGACCCGCGACGCAGGACACGAAGCGGCGCAACGCGTTCTCGTCCAGCACCTCGGGCATGTCGATCAGACCGGCCCAGCGCTGCGGGTACTCCAGCGCCGCCGCACGGCCGAAGCCCCACACCGCGGCCTGCGCGGCGGAACGCACCGAGTCGGAGGTCTCAGCGGCGACAGCACTGGACGTGACCGCCCAGACCGGCGCCTCGACCGACTTGACCAGCAGAATCGACTGCTCCAGGCCGGTCGTCAGCACCTGAGCGGGCGACTCGTCCAGCGCCACCAACGACACCACGAGATCGCACTCGGGAATGTCAGCGATCGACGTGACGACTGTGACCTCGGCGCCGTGAGCGGCGAGCGTGGCGCGGTAAGGCTCGGCGTCGACAGCCGGAGTCGTCAGAACCGTGATGTGACCGGACAGGACCGGAGTGCCCGTGATGCGGACCGGCGCCCACAGCACCCGGTAGCGCCACGAGTCGAGCAGCGACTTCTCCTGGTTGCCCGCGCGCCACGACGACAGCGCCGGGATCAGCGAGTCCAGCGACGCGCTCTGCTCCTCCCCCAGCCTCAGCAGGGCCGCGAGCTCGCGGGCGTCGCCGCGTTCGATGGCCGCCCACAGCTTGGCGTCCGCCGGGTCGGCGTCCGACACCACCGGAGCGGTGGAGCCCAACGGCCAGTAGTACTCGTGCTGGAACGCGTATGTCGGCAGGCTCACGCGGTGTGCCGGGCCGTAGTAGGCCTTCCAGTCGACGGACACACCGGTGACGAACAAACGTCCTAGCGCGAGCGTGACCGAGGCCTCTTCCGAACGGTCCTTGCGCAGGACCGGGATGGCCCCGTCGACCAGAGCGGAGAGTGCGCCCTCGGGTCCGATCTCCACGAACGTCGTGACGCCGGCAGCACGCGCCGCCTCGACGTTGTCGTGGAACCGGACAGCCTCTCGCACGTGTGAGACCCAGTAATCGGGCGAGGTCACGTCGCCGGACGTGTAGAGCGGGATCGACGGCGTCGCGAACGACACGCCCGCCACGACCGCGCGGAACTCGTCGAGCATCGGCTCCATCAGCGGCGAGTGGAACGCGTGCGATACCGGGAGTTGCCTGGTCTTGCGATCGTTAAAGCCTGTAACGATCGCTAGAATCTCTTGCTCGACGCCTGCGATGGTCACCGAGGCAGGGCCGTTGATCGCGGCGATCGAGACACCCGCGGTGAGCAGCGGGGTGATCTCGGCTTCCGTTGCCTGGATGGCGACCATCGCGCCGCCGGCCGGGAGCGCCTGCATCAGGCGGGCGCGTGCGGT
>JAVXWK010000635.1:0-16752 GCA_032230575.1 Pseudonocardiales bacterium
AGGATCCTGCTGCTCGTCGACAACTGCGAGCACCTCGTCGAGGAGTGCTGCGACGTCGTGGACGCGCTCTTGTCGCGCTGTCCAGGAGTGCAGATCCTCGCCACCAGCCGGGAGGCGCTGCGAGCCATCGGTGAGGCCGTCTACCCGGTGCACGGGCTGGACGAGGACGCCGTCAGGCTCTTCGCCGAACGCGCGGGGATCCAGGGCGACCAGGAAGCGATCGCGGCCATCTGCGCGCGGCTCGACGGCGTGCCGCTCGCGGTGGAACTCGCCGCGAAGCTCTCCAGGTCCGTGCCGCTCACCGATCTCGCGAACCACCTCGACCAGCGGCTCGACCTGCTCAGCGACGCCGACGAGCAGACCCGGCACCAGAGTCTGAGAGCGGCCATCGCGTGGAGTCACGACCTGCTGACCACGCACGAGAAAGCGCTGTTCCGAAGACTCGCGCTGCTTCCCGGCGGGTTCGGGCTGGACATCGCGCAGGTGGTGCAGGGCGGTCCGGTGATCGGCCTGCTCAGCGCGTTGCAGGCGAAGTCGTTGGTGGTGCGGGTGCACGAGGGCCGCTTCCGGATGCTCGAGTCGGTCAGGCTCTACGCGCAGGAACGTCTCAGCGAGCAGGGCGAGTACGCGGTGACGGCCGAGCGGATCATCGAGTGGCTGTGCGAGAAGGGTGAACCCGGTGTCACGTCGTCAATCCTCTCGCCGGAGCAGGTGAAGGCGCAGCACCAGGAGTACGACAACGTGACGTACGCGTTCGCCCATCTGGTGGGACCGCGGGACGAACGCCGGCTGCTGCTCGCCACGATGCTGCTCAGGGTGTGCTTCGACCGCGGCTACTTCGCCGAGGCCGGCGCGGTGCTGATGCAGGTGCTGCACCAGTCCGCCGCCGACGCCCGCTACCGCATTCTGGCGCTGGAGTACGCGTCTCTTCTGGCGGACCACGAGGAACGCCACGACGAAGCCGTGAAGTACGCGATGGAAGCGGTAGACACCGCGGAGGCCGGTGGGCAGCAACTGATCATGTGCAGGCTGTTCCGGACGTTAGCGGGCGCTTACGACGGAGCAGGCGATGCGCCGAACACCGCATGGGCGCTGCGCCAGTCGATCCAGCACGGCGTACGCAACGGCAACGACGTGAGTGTCGCGGTGTCGAGCCAGAACCTCGGCTGGCGGCTGCTCGTGCAGGGTGACGTGGACGCCGCCGCGATCCTGGTGGAAGGCGCGTTGCCGGTGCTGAGAGCGCATGCCAGGCCGGACGTCGTGGCCGTCGCGGTGCACACGTCGGGCTGCATCGCGCTGGAACGCGGTGATCTCACCACCGCAGGGGCCCGGTTCGCTGAGAGCGCTCGCATGTCGGCCCACCTGCCGAGAGCGGTGCTGGAGTCGGTCGAGGGTCGTGGCCTGGTCGCGATGCTGTCGGGACGCCACGAGCTCGGCGTGCGGTTGCTGGCCGCCTGCAAGCAGATGCGCACGACGTGGGTCGTCCCGTCGGAACCGTGGTGGCGCCGGAAGATGGACGACGCACTGGACGAGGCGCGGGAATCCTTGTCCCAGACCGCATTCACCAGGGCCCTCAACTCCGGTCGCGCGATGGACGTCCGCCATGCCGTGGAAACCGCGCTGGACAAGGAGATCGTGCAGGACGGGGTGCTCAGCGACCGGCAGCGCATGATCGTGGAGCTGGTGGCGCAGGGCATGACGAACGCTCAGGTCGCCGCGAAACTCGGGATTTCCCACCGGACCGTGGAGTCCCATGTGCACAACGTGAAAGCGGCGCTGAATCTTTCGACCCGCGCGCAACTGGTGGCCTGGGCTCAGTCCAACTGAGACGTAACGCTGCGGTTCATCCGGATGACTTCGCGCTTCGCGCCGTTCATTGTGAGTACAACCAACGGAGGGGAGGGGGCGACGTGGAACCGTTCCGTCTGCTGCACCCCGACCTCGTGCCGCAAAGACGTGAGTCGTTGCAGCACGCTGCGTCCATGCTCGTCCAGATGGGGTTGGACGACACGGTGCTCTCGGCGTCGCCCGTGCACCAGCGGCTCGCCCGCGTGGTGCTCGCGAGCAGCGACGTCATCGAGTGGAAACCCGGCTACGGCACCGGTGACGCGAGCCACGACGACCGTTTCGGCATCGTGCGGGTGGGCGGCGACCGCGGTGGCGTGTTCCTGTCCAGCGTCCTGATCGCCTACCTCGACGTGCTGGAGAACGCGGCGCGCATGGGCACCTCGATCAGCGAGGACTCGTGGCGCACCCTGCTCTGGGCGCCGACCGCGCTCTTCGACCACGTGCTGCGCCGCCCCCAGGTCGGCATGACCGTCGTCACGCCCGGCCCCGGCACCGAGTACCTGCCGCACGAACGCACTCAGGCCGGCCAGCGCCTCTACCTCGCGCTGATGCAGGCCGTGCGGTTCGCGGTCAGCGGTGTCGTGCGGGCCCAGGACGACCGCCCGCTCGTCGAGGACTGCGTGACGCTCGCGACGGCGTGCCTGCGGGCCGCCACGGTCGCGCTCGCGTTCGCCTGCGACGTCCGCAACGACCCGCCGCTGCCGATCATGGAGACGTCCGAGCACCGGTACCTGTGGCAGATGATCAGCGAGGTGCGCGCGGCCGTTCCGCGGGCGCGCTTCGACCAGTTCGCCTCGGCACTGCGCAGGCTCAACGACGTCTACACCGCGAGCCCTCTCCTCGTGTCCGGCTGCTGACCTTCGAACGTCTCGACTTCACGGCGACTTTCGTCGTTTCGCCACGCGAACGCCCCCCTGCTGACCTACCGTCCGGGCCATGACAGAGGAACGGTCGGCGGTCGTGGTGCGGGACATCCGCAAGAGCTACGGCGAGCTGAAAGCGGTGGACGGCGTCTCGTTCACCGTGGCCGAGGGCGAGTTCTTCGGCATCCTGGGGCCCAACGGCGCGGGCAAGACCACCACGCTGGAGATCATCGAGGGCCTGCGCAAGCCCGACAGCGGCGAGGTCACGCTGCTCGGCGAGACCCCGTGGCCGCGCAACGTGAAGCTGTTGCCCCGCATCGGCGTGCAGCTGCAGGCGACGGCGTTCTTCGACAAGCTGACCGCCAAGGAGCAGCTGCAGACGTTCGGCTCACTCTACGGCGTGAGCCCCGGCACCGCGGCCGACATGCTGGAGCTGGTCGGTCTCGCGGACAAGGCGAACGAGCAGGAGAACAAGCTCTCCGGCGGTCAACGCCAGCGCCTCTCGATCGCGTGCGCGCTGGTGCACGACCCGGACATCGTGTTCCTCGACGAACCGACCGCGGCGCTCGACCCGCAGGCGCGGCGCAACCTCTGGGACGTGCTGCGCGCGATCCAGGAGCGCGGCAAGACCATCGTCTACACCACGCACTACCTCGACGAGGCCGAGATCCTCTGCGACCGCGTGGCCATCATGGACACCGGCAAGATCCTCGCGCTGGACCCGCCGGCGGTGCTGGTGCGCGGTCTCGACGCCCCCACGCACGTGACGCTGCAGAAGGGCGCCATGTCCGTCGTCGACGCGTCCGCTTTGGACGGTGTCGAGGAGGCGCACGAGGACGAGGTGTCGCTGACGATCTCGACTCGTCGCCCCGCGCCCGTGCTCTCGGCGCTGGCCGAACGCGGTGCGCTGGACGGACTTCAGGTCCGCACGGCCACTCTCGAAGACGTCTTCCTCAACCTGACCGGGCGGGAGTACCGCGCATGACCGCGTTCAAGACGCTCTCGCTGGCGATGTTCAAGGGGTTCATCCGGGACAAGGTGACGTTGTTCTTCACCTTCCTCTTCCCGTTGATGTTCCTGGTGATCTTCGGCCTGATCCTGCGCGACGTCGGCGCGGACAAGACCAAGATCGCGGTGGTCGGCGACGGCCCGATCGTCAGTGCTCTGCGGGACAGCGGCGCGCTGGAGCTGGAGTCGTACAACGACGAGAACTCCGCTGTGCAGAAGGTGAAGGACGGCGACCTCCCCGCCGCGCTGATCATTCGCGGGAAGCAGCTCGACGTCCGGTTCGCGCAGAGCGACCAGGTGAAGTCGGCGACCGTGCTCGGGATCATCAACGGCTTCGTGGACAAGGCGAACCTCACCGCGACCGGCCAGCCGCCGACGTTCACGTTCCCCGCGTAGAAGGTCGAAGATGCCTCGCTCAAGCCGATCCAGTACCTGACGCCGGGCATCCTGTCGTGGGGTGTGGCGGTGTCGGCGGTGTTCGGTGCCGCGCTGACTCTGGTGTCGTGGCGGCGAAAGCAGGTGCTGCGCCGGATTCGGCTGGCACCCGTGTCCGCGACTTCCGTGCTGTCGTCCCGAATCCTGGTCAGCGCCGGTGTCGCGCTGGTGCAGGGCGCGATCTTCATCGGCATCGCGTCGCTGCCGGTGTTCGGGCTCAAGCTGTCCGGGTCGTGGTGGCTCGCGATTCCGTTGCTGCTGCTGGGAACCATCGCGTTCTTCGCGCTCGGCATGCTCGTCGGCGCGTTCGCCAAGACGGAGGAAGCGGCTTCGGCGGCGGCGAACATCGTGGTGCTGCCGATGGCGTTCCTGTCCGGCACGTTCTTCCCGGTCGACCAGGCGCCGCCGTGGCTGCAGACCGTCTCGAAGATCTTCCCGTTGCGGCACATGAACGATGGCATGCTCGACGTCTTGGTGCGCGGCAAGGGGATCGAGGCGCTCGTGGTGCCGTCGTCGATCCTCGTCGGGTTCGCGCTCGTTGTCGGGTTCATCGCCTCCCGAGTCTTCAAATGGGAGGAATAGGACACACCCGGTAGTCGTGTGCTCCCCGTCACCGTTCATGATGGGGAGCCATGACGTTCTCCAGCGTGGCCGGCCGGTTCCGCATCTTCGCGCTCGCCGAGGCGATCTCCTGGGCGGGCCTGCTGCTCGGGATGTTCTTCAAGTACGTCGTCGTGCAGAACGAGATCGGCGTCAAGGTCTTCGGGCCGATCCACGGCGTCATCTTCGTCGGCTTCGTGCTCGTCACGCTGATGGCGAAGGAGCCGCTGAAGTGGGACGCGCGCACGCTCGTGCTCGGCCTGCTCTCCAGCATCCCGCCGTTCGGCACGATCGTCTTCGAGCGCTGGGCCGACCGGACCGGGCGCCTCAGCGAAGCAGCTCCCGAACAGCTCTGAGCTCGTCCTGCGGATCGCCCGCGTGGTAGATCCGCTCCGAGACCTCGATGTTGTCCAGGAACTCCTGGTACTTCACCGCGTTGTGCAGGTGTGACGCGCGGCGGCCGACGTCGAGTGCTTCGAGCGGCTCGCTGTCCGGGCGGTGGGTGAGCCACGCCTCGCTCCACACCTTCCGGATGTGGTCGTGCAGCTCGGGCGGGCTGTACTCGAGCACCCGGCACGCGTCGAGCGCCGGATGCCCCCACACGGCGTCGGACCAGTCGATGATCTCGCCGCTCCGGCGCCAGTTGCCGGGGTGGAAGTCGCCGTGCGTGAGTGTGTCCGGCAGCCCGAACGACGGCATCGGCACGGCGCTCGGCGGCAGCTGAGGGTCGCCTGCCAGCGCGTTCTGCACGGCCACCCAGCGCGGGATGATCAGTTCGACGTGCTCGGGCGTGATCGGCCAGCACTTGTCGCCCGGCGCGTCGGCGAGCAGCACGCGGTGCGGCGCCGACGCGATCAGCTCCGGCACCAGCGTCGGGTCGTGCGCGGCGACCATCTTGATCACCGCGCCCTCGTCGGCGAAGAACGATGGGATCGCCTTCAGCCACACCGGGCCGCGGGCGGTGGGCAGCCGGTGGACCGTCGAGAGGTTCCAGGTGCGGACCTGCACGGCCGGCCCGGTGCGTTCGATCTCGGCATCGGCCCACTCGAGCAGCTCGGCAGGTCCGCCCAGACGTGCGTAGGGCGCCCGGAAAGGGGCGTCCGCCTCGGGTTCGTCCGCGGGGTGGAGGTGGGATCGGTCGGGTTCGCCGTGCGCTTCGACGTGGTAGGTGACGAGGCCGCCCTGCATCATGCCGCCGTTCTCGACGGAGATCAGCCGCAGGACGCTCGTGGGTACGCCGAGCAGCCGTTCCAGAGCCTCGTTGACGGGCTCGACGTGATTCCAGTCGAGCGTGGGGACCGCAAGGGCCTCCGTGCGGCCCGCGAACCCGCTGGGCGTGCTGACCAGCGCGACGATGGTGCGCTCGCGCGTCATCGGGCCAGCTCCCGCGCGGCCCGCAGCGCGATCTGGACGCCACCGTGGTGGTAGATCCGCTCCGACCACTCGATGTTGTTGATGATGTTCTGGAGCTTCACCGCGCTGTGCAGCTGGTAACTGCGCTGGGCGACCTCCAGCGCCTTGAGCGGCTCGCTGTCCGGCCGGTGCCGCAGCCACGCCTCGCTCCACACGCGACTGATCAGGTCGTGGTGCTCGGGCTCGGCGACCTCCAGCAGCCGGCACACGTCCAGCGCGGGGTGGCCCCACACGGCGTCGGACCAGTCGATGATCTTGCCGCTCGCCCGCCAGTTGCCGGGGTGGAAGTCGCCGTGCACCAGCGTGTCCGGCAGTCCGAAGTCCGGCATCGGCACCGGAGTCGGCCTGACCCGCGGCTCACCGGCCAGCGCGTGCTGCACCGCGACCCAGCGCGGCACGATCGACTCGACGTGCTCCGGCGTGAGCGGCCAGCACGAGCCACCAGGTTCGTCGCGCAGCAGCACACGGTGTGGGGCCGTGGCGACGAGATCCGGGACCAGCGTCGGATCGTGGGCACCGACCAGCTTGATCAGCGTGCCCTCGTCGCACAAGAACGGTGGTGCGGCCTTGAGCCACATCGTGCCGTCGGTGGTCGGAATCCGGTGCACGCTCGACAGGTTCCAGGTGCGGATCTGGATCGCGGGCCCGGTTCTGGTGATCTCCGCGTCGGCCCAGCCGACCAGCTCGGCCGGTCCGCCCGGCTGTGCCCACGACTGCCGGTACAGGGCGTTGGGTTTGGCTTTGGGCTCCTCGGCGGGACGCAGGTGCGTGCGGTCGGGTTCGCCGTGGGCCTCGACGTGATAGGTGACCAAACCGCCGGCAGGAGTCTTGCCGTTCTCGACCCGGACCAGCCGCAGCACGCTCGTCGGCACCCCGAGCAGCTTCTTCAGCGCCGCGTTGACCCCGTGGACCTGGTTCCAGAACGGCGACTTGACCGGAATTGGTCCGGTCGCGCCAGCGAACCCGCTGGGGGCGCTGACGAGGGCGATGATCGACCGCTGTGTCATGGGGTGTTCACCAGCCGAGTGATGGAAGTGAGCGAGCCCGTCGGGTAGCTGCGGTGGTAGATCCGCTGGGAGTCCTCGGCCTCGTCCACCACCTCCTGGTACTTGACCGCGAACTGCAGGCGTCCGGCGCGGCGTCCGGCGTCGAGGGCCTCGAGCGGGCGGCTGTCCGGGCGGTGCCTGAGCCACGCGTCGCTCCACACCTTCGCGATGTGGTCGTACAGGGTGGGGTAGTGCTGGCAGTAGTCCAGCAAGCGGCCCACGTCGAGCGCCGGATGCCCCCACACGGCGTCGGACCAGTCGATGATCACGCCGCTCGTCAAGAAGTTGCCGGGGTGGAAGTCACCGTGCACCAGCGTGTCCGGCAGTCCGAACGACGGCATCGGCACCGCGGAAGGCCGTACCGCGGGCGTACGCTCACCGGCCAGCGCGTGCTGCACCGCGACCCAGCGCGGCACGATCAGGTCGATGTGCTCGGGCGTGATCGGCCAGCACTTGTCGCCGGGAACGTTGCCGAGCAGCACGCGGTGGGGTGCCGAGGCGATCACTTCGGGCACGAGAGAAGGGTCCTGCGCGGCGACCATCTCGATCACGGTTGCCTCGTCCGCGAGGAACGGGGGGACGGCTTTGAGCCACGCGGTACCGCCGGTGACGGGAAGCCGGTGCAACGACAACAGGTTCCAGGTCTTCAGCTGGACGGCGGGTCCGGTGCGGTCGACGTGGGCGTCGGCCCATGCGATCAGTTCCGCCGGACCGCCCGGCTTCGCCCACGGCAGCCTGCGCGGGGCGTCGGCTTCGGGCTCCTCGGCCGGGTGCAGGCGGTGCCGGTTCGGCTCGCCGTGCGCCTCGACGTGGTAGGTGACCACGCCTCCCCAGGACCCGTCGTCCCCACCCTCCGCGGAGATCAGCCTGAGCACGCTCGTCGGCACGCCCAGCCGTTCCTCGAGTGCCTGGTTGACCGATTCGGCCTCGTTCCACGACGAGTTCTCGACCGGGATGGGGTCGGTGCGGCCCGCGAACCCGCTGGGGCCGCTGACCAAGGCGATGATCGACCGTTGCACCACGTGACCATCATCGCGACGGGCTCAACCGGATTTCAGTCCTCGAAGTCGCCGCTCGCCCGGCGGACCTTGGCCAGCAGATCGGTGAGCTGCTCGGTCTGCCGGTCGGTCAGGCCCTTGAGCCCCAGGTTCACCTCGACGACCGCGGCGGTGGCGTTCTCGCGGCGCTGCAGACCCGCGTCGGTGATCTCCACCAGCGTGGTGCGGCGGTCGGTCGGGTGCGGGGTGCGGCGGACCAGGCCGTCGCTCTCCAGCCTGTCGACGATGTTCGTGACGCTCGTGGGGTGCAGCTGCAGGCGCTCGCCCATGACCCGCATCGGCAGCGCGCCCTTGCGCGAGAAGTAGAGCAGCACCAACGCCTCGTAGCGCGCGAACGTGAGTCCGTGCGGCTTGAGGGCTGCGTCCACCGAGGACTGGATGATTTGCTGGACACGCATGACGCTCGTGACGGCGGCCATCGCCGTGGAGGAACCCACCCGGTCGTCCCACAGTTCGGCCGCGCGGGCGATCGGATCGAACGGCAGCGGTGTCATGGGGACCGAAGCTACCAGTCAGTACGCCCGAGGATCATCAGGAGGCTCGTGTGCTTGTCGCGTTCAGTGTTGCTCCGTCCGGTTCGGACTCGTCGGGAGGCGTCGCCAAGGCCGTCGCGGAGGCCGTGCGGATCGTGCGGGAGTCCGGTCTGCCGAATGAGACGAACGCGATGTTCACCTTGATCGAGGGCGAGTGGGACGAGGTGATGGACGTGGTGAAGCGCGCGACGGAAGCGGTGCAGGCCAGCGCCCCGCGCGTGTCGCTCGTGCTCAAGGCGGACATCAGGCCCGGCTACACCGGTCAGTTGCGCGCGAAGGTGGAACGGGTTGAGGAGCACCTCGCCGACACGCCATGATCGTGCTCCGCCGCTGACCGTTTGGTCGTTGAGCGGAGGCGCATCCCGTGAGATTCGTGATCACCCTGCTGGCCGCGTTGCTGGCGGTCGTGCCGTCAGCGCATGCCGGACCGTCCAGCAGATGGGACAACATCGGCCCGAACGGTGCGGGCGGGTACCTGGCGTTCGCCAAGAACATCGCCTACGTGGCGCCGGGTGCGGGCCAGCAGGTGTTCCGGTCCGATGATCGAGGACGCAGCTGGCGGCAAGGCCGGTTGTTCCCGGAGATGCGCGGGAACGCGCTGGCGGCTGACCCGTCGCGGCCGGACACCGTGCTGGTCGCCGGGTACGAGGGCGGTGGCGGGGCCGGGACCGTGCTGCGTTCTGTGGACGGTGGCTTGTCCTTCAGCGTGGCGTTGCGGACGCCTTCCGAGGTGCGGGACGTCGCTTTCGGCTCTGCGGGTGTGTCGTACGCGGCCTCGGCTGAGGGTGTGTATCGCGGGGCTGACGGTCGCGGGTGGTCGCTGCTGCCCGGATCGCCTCGTGATGCCGAGGACGTGCAGGTCGTGGGATCTGGCGTCGTGGTGGCCGCCGGTGGCGTCGTGCACGTGCTGCGGGCCGGGAAGTGGTCGGCTTCCGCCGTGCCCGCGGACAAGATCACGTCGCGCGGCGATGTCGTGGTGGCACGGAAGTTCAGCGGTGGGGTGCACCTGTCGGTTGACCGAGGGGCGTCGTGGCGTGAGGTTTCCGGGCCGTGGACGTCGTCGTGGATCTTGTACGGCGGGATCACGGCCAACGGCTGGATCCAGGTGCAGACCTTGGACGGGCATTTCATCAGCACGGATATGGGCTTCTCCTGGAAACGGACGGACGCGCTGTCGACGATCGACGTCTACACCGAGATCGGCAGCTTCCCGGACATGCCCGAGTGGCAGTGGGTGTACGGGTCCGGCGGCGTCTACGCGACCGCTGATCACGAGCACTTCAAGCGGGTCGGGGTGCCGGGGGCGCACGTGCTGTCGCTGGCGGTGTCGGGGCGGAACCTCATCGCCGGGACGATGCAGGGGTCGTACCGGACCGACCTGCCCGTCGCGTCGCAGGAGTGGGACTTCGACGGTTCCGCACCGGCGGCGATCGGCAACCGGATCGGGGCGCTGGCGGCTCGGGACGGGGTCGTGCTGCGTGGACGGAACGGGTACCGCGGCTCGCAGGACACGATCTTCGTGGAGCGGTCGCCGGACGGCGGCCGGTCGTGGGTGACGACCGCCGAGATGCCGGGCAACACGCGGTCCCTGGTCTTCGATCCCGGCCTGCCCGCGCGGGTGTATTTGGGCGCCTACCTGATCAACGCGTTCTACGTGTCTTTGGACGGTGGGCTCTCCTTCGCCCAGCGGGTGCACGCTGAGCTGCGCGGGATCAGGACCATCGCGGCCGATCCCGCCGGGATCTGGCTCGCCGACGCCGGCGGGCTCTACCGGTCGACCGATGCCGGCGTTTCGTTGAAGCAGGTCTTGCCCGGACGGATGAACTCCGTTCTGGTGGATCCGCGCGATCCACGGCACGTGGTGGCCGTTGGGCAGAACTCGGTGTTCGTGTCGTTCGACGGTTCCTCTTTTGTGGAGGTGCCTAAGGTGTCAGTTGAACAGCTGTCGGCGATCGCGATGGCGCCCAACGGGACGCTGTACCTGGGCACGATCTCGTTCTCGGGATCCAGCGAGGGCATGCTGCGGTCGGTCGACAGCGGCCGTTCGTGGACCGTTTTCGGCGGCCCTGCTGTGGAGCGCGGTGTGGAGACTCTTCTGGTGTCCACTGATGGCCGAACGCTCTACGCCGGCACGGTGAGCGGATCCGTGCACCGGCGTCCACTGGGTTAGCGTGTCGGGCGTGGACGCGAGACAGCTGTGGTTGAGGTTCGAGCCCTACCACGACGTCACGTACTTCACGCCCGAATCCCGCGCGGCGACCGACGCGCTGGGCTGCAAGGGCGGCTGGATGGGCTACTTCGGCATGCGCGCCGCGCCCCTGGGTGCCGCGTCCCCGGAGCTGGTGACGGCCGTCTTCTACAACTTCGCCCCGCGCAAGGTCGCGCGCGCTCTGCCGGACGCGTGGGCGGTGGCCTCTCCTGGCGCGTTCTTGGATGCGCGTCTGGAGGGGGCCGACGGCGCGCTGCGTCGCCTGCTGGGTGACGTCTCGACGCCGGAGATCGCCGAGGCTGCCTCGTTGGCTCGTTCGGCGGCTTCCGCTGTTTGCGTCGCGGGGCGTCCGCTCGCCGCCGCGAACCTGGCGTTGCCGTGGCCTTCCTCGCCGCATCTGGCCCTGTGGCACGCCTGCACGATCCTGCGCGAGGCCCGCGGCGACGGTCACGTGGCCGCTCTGGTCGCTCATGGGGTGGGCCCGTGCCAAGCGCTTGCGCTCTACGCCCGTGAGCATTCCCTCGATCCGGCATACATGCGGGCCGCGCGTGGTTGGACCGAGGCGGAATGGGAAGCCGTTTCGGATCTACCCGGCGACCTGGCCGCGGTCGAGCGTGCAACTGATGCTGCAGCTCTCGCGCCGTGGGAGGCGTTGGGTGCTAGTCGTACGTCGCGGTTCATCGACCTGATGACACCGCTAGCACTACGCATCGCGTCGGCCAACGAGGCGATGCGCGTCAACCCGATGGCCCTGGACCCGGTCCGGGAACTAGCCGTGCCAGGATGGAACACGTGACAAGGCCTGATCCTCGTAAGACCGCCGCACTGTCCGCCGCTCTCTCCGGCGCCGTCGACCTCGGCGCCCTGAAGGCCCGAGCAGATGCCGCCCGCCAGTCCGCGGCGTCACCCGCTGCCGCTGCCTCTCCGGCTGCTGACAACGGCTCCGCGCCGTGGATCGTGGACGTCAACGAAGCCTCGTTCCAGGCCGTGGTCGAGCAGTCCCTGCAGGTGCCCGTCGTGGTGCTGCTGGGTGCTTCGTACTCGCCAGAGTCGCAGCAGCTGGCTGCTTCGCTGACTCGGCTGGCCACCGCCTCTGGTGGGTCTTGGATTCTTGCTCGGGTCGACCTGGAGCAGGCGCCTCGGATCGGACAGGCGTTCGGGGTTCAGTCCGTGCCGACGACGGTGGCCGTGGCGGCTGGGCAACCCATCGACGCGTTCGCCGGGCCCATTGACGATGCCGAACTGTCGGCCTGGGTTGCGCGGTTGCTGGATGCGCTGCGGGAGCGGTTGCCCGGGATTCGGGCAGGAGAGGCTCGGGCCGGGGTTCCGGTCGCTGAGGAAGAAGTGATCGAGGATCCTCGGATCGTTGCTGCTGAGGAGGCGTTCGAGCGGGGGGACTACGCGTCCGCTCAGGGGTACTACTCCGAGATTCTTGCCTCTGAGCCCGCCAATGAGTTGGCCAAGGAAGGGCTGGCTCAGGCTCGGTTCGCTGAGCGGGCAGAGTCGGTTGATCCCGCGGTGATCGCCAAGGCTGATTCGGCTTTGGATGATGTGGATGCTCAGTTGGCCGCTGCTGATGCCCAGGTGGCGTTGCAGCAGGTTGATGAGGCGTTTGCCCGGCTTGTCGATACTGTTCGGCGGGTTTTCGGGGATGACCGGGATCGGGTTCGGGCTCATTTGGTCGGGTTGTTCGAGTTGTTCCCGGCTGATGATCCTCGGGTGGCGGCGGCTCGGCGGAGTCTGGCTTCTGCTCTGTACTGAGGGCCTTGCTGGTCAGGCGCCCATTCCCAGGTGGTGCAGTACGGCCAGTACTCGGCGGTGGTCTGCGTCTGCTTTTGGCAGATCCAGTTTGGCGAGAATGCTGTTGATGTGTTTGGCGACTGCGCTTTCGCTGACCACCAGCTGAGTGGCGATGCCCGCGTTCGAGCGGCCCTCGGCCATGAGGGTGAGCACTTCTCGTTCGCGCGGGGTGAGGCGGTCCAGTGGGTCGCTTTGGCGTCGTACCAGCAGTTGGGCCACTACTTGGGGGTCCAGGGCGGTACCGCCGTCGGCCACTCGGCGTAGGGCCTCGATGAACTCCTCCACGTCCGCTACGCGCTGTTTGAGCAGGTAGCCCACGCCGCTGGTGTTGGTGGCCAGGAGGTCGGTGGCGTAGCGCTCCTCGACGTATTGGGAGAGCAGTAGCAGCGCGGTCGACGGGTGGGTGGTGCGGATCGTCAGGGCGGCGCGGACGCCCTCGTCCGTGAAGTCCGGTGGCATTCGGACGTCGATCACGGCCAGGTCGGGGTGGTGTTCTTCCACCGCGGCCAGGAGTTCTTGGGCGTTGGCTGTTTCGGCGGCTACTTCGAAGCCTGCCAGTTGCAGGATTTTGACCAGGCCGACGCGCAGGAGCACGGAGTCCTCGGCGATCACCGCACGCTTCAGTTCTGGCACGGCAGCTCCACGCTCATCGTGGTCGGGCCCCCCACGGGACTGCTCATCCGGAATGTTCCGTCTATCGAACGCACGCGTTGGGTCAGGCCCGTGAGGCCGCTTCCCCGGAGAGGGTTGGCGCCGCCTGGGCCGTCGTCCGCGATGGTCAGCCGCAGTATCTCGCCCAGGAGGATTACGGACACGTCGGCGCGGGTTGCTTCGTGGGCGTGCTTGGCGATGTTCGTCAGGGCCTCGGACACCACGAAGTAGGCGACTGCCTCCACGGGTGGGGCTGGTCGTCGTTGTAGGTCCACCTTCAGGCGTACGGGTAGTGGGGCGCGGGCGGCCAGGCCGGAGAGGGCTGCGTCCAGGCCTCGTTCGTGCAGGACGGCTGGGTGGAGGCCCCGCACCAGGTTGTTCAGGTCCTCGATGGCCTCCTTGGCCTCGCGGTGGGCTGTGTCGATCACTTCGCGGGCCTCCGGCGGGAGGTCGACCAGGGTGGCTTTGGCCAGGCCCAGGTTCAGGGCGAGGGAGACCAGGCGTTGTTGCGCGCCGTCGTGCAGGTCTCGTTCTATGCGGCGGCGTTCCGCGTAGGCGGCGTCCACGGCGCCTGCGCGGCTCTCGGTCAGGTCCTCGACTCGCCTGGCCAGGTCCGCTTCCCGGTTGCGGCCCAGCAGAGGTGGGACCACCTGGCTTTCCAGGCGCACCAGGGCTGCGGCCGCGCCAGGAACGGCGGCCAGTACCAGCAGTCCTGCCACGGAGAGGTACGCCGCCTGGGTGGCGTCGAGGTCTGCTCTCCGCCACTGCCAGGGCAGGGCGTAGATCCACACCGGCGACAGGGTTGCGGTCACTCCTGTCAGGAGCAGGCCCACCACCAGCGCTTCGAGTGCGCCGAACAGCGTCCCGGCCAGGCAGTGGTAGCCGAACTGCCGGGCCGGCTGCCGCCAGTTCGGGGTGGGGATGTCGATGCCCAGGAGCTGTCGGAAACGCCAGCGTTGGGCGAGGGTGAGGGCTGGTGTGCAGAGAGCTGCCAGCGCCAGCAGGAAGCCCAGGATCACCGGTGCGCTGCTGTCGCCTCCTTCGATGATCTCCCAGATGCTGCCGAAGATCATGAACAGCAGGAAGCCCGTCAGCAGGTGCAGCGGCGCCCCCAGCGCGAGGAAGGCCGTGTCGCGGGGGAAGCGGGTCAGCGCTCGCCGCAGCCGGGGAGGGATCTTCATGGAACGACCGTAGGTGCTGGTCGGGCGGGCTGCCATGAAGGTGGCCTCCGTACCGGGGTGTAGCTGGTGCCACCCCCAAGTCGGATAGCGGAGCTACAGATTTCGGGGGAGGGAGATCGGAGGGTTGATCACGAGCTCGACGGACGGGTTCGTGATTATCGGAAGAGACCTCTGACATGGCCTTCATCGCCTTCGGTTCCCCTGCTTTCGCCGAGCTCGGCAACGCCAGCTGTGGGCGTGTGCTCGTGGGTGCGGGGCTGTGTTTGTTGCCCTGGCTGGGTTATCTCGCGGGCACGTTGCCGCCTGCCGAGGCCGTGGGGTGGGTCGCTCTCGACGCGCTGGAGGCCGTTGCGTTGCTGACGGCGGGGAACCGGTTGCTGCGTGGCGATAATCGTCATCGGGCGCCTGCGGTCGCTGCGGCGGTGCTGCTGCTCGCCGACGCGGGTATCGACGTCGCCACTTCCGCTGGGGCGGAACTGGTCGGTGCTGTCGTCATGGCGGTGTTGGTGGAGCTTCCCCTGGCGGCGCTGTGTCTACGAGCGGCGGCGTTCCAATAGGACGGTGTCTCGCCACTCGCCGTGGTGCCGGGCGATTCGTTCGCGCACGCCCACGGTTCGGAAGCCTGCTCGGTGGTGCAGGGCGATGCTCGCGCGGTTCTCGGGGAAGATCACGGCTTGCAGGGTCCACAGGCCGTCGGCGTCCGCGGCGGAGACCTGGTGGTGCAGCAGGGTTTTGCCCACACCTCGGCCCTGGTGGGAGTCGCTGACGTAGATCGAGGTCTCGGCCACGCCGGAGTAGCACTCGCGGGCCGAGACAGGGGTGGCGGCAGCCCAGCCGGCCACGGAGCCGTCCACGACCGCGATCCACCGGTGGTCCGGGAGCCACTTGGACTCCAGGGTGCGGCGGGACGGGACGTCGGTTTCGAAGGTGGCGTTGCCGGTGGCTATGCCTTCGGCGTAGATGCGGCGGACGTCCGCCCAGTCGGCAGCCGTCATCGCGCGCACGACCACGCCCGACACCGGGGTGACCGTGCCGGTGGTGAGGGCGCCCATCACCGCGTCTGCGGCGTGGGGGAGGCCCGTGCAGCACGCCGGGTTGACGGTGACGAGGGTGGCCGTGCCTTCGCGCTGGACGTTGACGAAGCCGACCTCGGCCAGTTTGCGGACGTGGTGGGAGCAGGTGGACTGGCTCACGCCGAGCAAGCTCGTCAACTCGCCGACGGTCACCGCGCCAGGGGCTGAGGCCACGTGGTGGAGCAGGCGGACGCGGGTCGGGTCGGACAAGGTCGAGAACCACGAGGCGTAGGTCGCGGCTTCATCGGTCAGCACGAGAGCGAGTATCGACGGACGTCGATTGAAGAATCAAACTGAATACTTTTTGACGCAGTAGCCGGAGCCTCGGTAGAAGCCGTCGCCGAACGCTTCCACGCGGGCGAAGCCGGAGGGGACGGCTTTGCCGTTCACGTCGGCCGCGATGAGGCTGTGGTCGGCCAGGAGCTCGGCCACAGCCTCGTCCAGGTCGCCGGGCGAGAGCTTGAGGCCCGCCGCGGCCTCGGGGCGGTTGGTCAGGCCTGCCCAGGCTCCGGTCAGGCAGGCGGTGCGCTGGCCCGCGGCGTCGTCGTCCAGGCGGAAGCCCGTGGCGTGCTGGATCGACAGGGAGAAGCGAGAGGCGATCAAGGCGAAGGCCGCGAAGTCGCCGATGCCGCCCTTGGAGCCCTTCTTCGGGGGTGTGCCGATCTTCACCAGCGAAGGCAGGTCCAGCTGGACCTGGTTCAGCGACGGGCAGTAGGTGGCGGGCGAGGTGGCCTGGGCGTCGGGGCAGGACTTGATGCCCGTCTTGTCCCAGGCAGGGAAGGCCGCGCCGCTGGTCTTGTAGGCGTCGCGGAGTGACTCTTCCAGGGCCTTGAGGTACTTGTCCTGGTTGATCTGGGCGTTGCCTCGACCCTGGCCCTGGTCCTTGTCGGAAAGATCGAAAGGGCGCTCGGTGATGCGCTTGTCGATCTCAGCCTCGTTCATCTCGGCGCAGCGAGAAGCCCCGCGCGTGAAGCCGAACTGAAACGACGAGACGCGGTCGAAGGCGCTGCCGTGGGCGCCCTGCTTCTCGAACG
>JAVXWK010000592.1:0-16333 GCA_032230575.1 Pseudonocardiales bacterium
GCCCCAAGCCCGAGGTGGCGGTGCGGGAAGCCCGGCCGGTCGGTGTGCAGGAGCGCCTCGCGTCACTGCGCAAGGAGCTCAACAGCCTCGTCGCGATGCACCACCACCGCACCAAGAAGCCACACGGCAAGATCCACAACCAGCTGCGCGAGTACTGCGGTGGACCCCCGACCGCGATGGCCAGCATCGAGCAGCTGGAAGAGCGCATCGCGACGCTGCGCTCCTGGTAGCCGACCCCGCTGGAGAGAAACCCCAGGTCAGTCGGGCGCGCACCTTTGCAATGAGTCTTTTGACTTCGTCCGCAAACGTTTTTTGCATCCGGCTGGCTGAGTGATATCCAATATGCGATATATCAGTTGCGGGTGACGGTGACGGCGAGGGTCTCGTAGTTCGAGGTGAAGCTGCCGCCCTCCGCGTCGATCGCCGCGGTGACGCCCGCGACGAGTTCGGCGATCTGGTCGCGCGTGAGCAGGGCCATCGGGCCCATGGTCTGGATGAGATCGGCGTACTCGGCGGCGGTGTAGGTGTGGTCCCAGCTGGCGGTCCACTGGTCGGGGTGGGAGAACTCGCCCGAGTCGACGAACGTCGCCGCGGTGCGTTCGCAGCCCGCCCGGTAGAAGGCCACCGATTCCTCGCGGTTGTAGCCGACGCGCAACGGTGTGCCGGGGACGATCCGGTCGTAGACGCCGGCAAGGGCCTGGGCGATCGAGTCCGGTGTCGAGAACACGTGCCACAACGCCACGAACACACCGCCCGGCCGCAGCACCCGTGCCGCTTGGCGCACTCCGGCGTCGGGGTCGACCCAGTGCCACGACTGGCCGGCGACGACCGCGTCGAACTGCCGGCCCGCGGGATCCCAGGTCTCGAACTTCGAGAGCTCCACCGCCACGCCGGTCTCGCGGGCGAAGCCGGCCATCTGCTCGTCGTGCTCGACACCGAGCACCTCGAGTCCGGCTGCCCGCAGTTGGCGGGAGAGCGTTCCGGTGCCGCTGCCGACGTCGACGACGCGCGATCCGGGGCTCGCGGCGACGATCCGCTCGACCAGCGAGTCCGGGTAGGGCGGGCGGGTGCGGTCGTACCTGGCGGCCTCGGCGCCGAATGAGGTGGCGAGCCTTTCGCGCAGCTCCATGTAGGCGGTTTCGTCCGGATCTTCGGCTAGAGTGGGCATGCGCCCATCATAGTGGGCAAGCGCCCACTTCGGCTAGGAGATTCGAGCGTGCCCACCGGTGTGCACCTGCGTGACGTGCGAGAACAGCTGTTCGACGCGGCGGAACGCCTCCTCGTCGAGGGTGGGCCGAGCGCGCTCACCAGTCGCGCTGTGACCGCAGAAGCCGGTGTCGCCAAAGGTGTGTTGCACAAGCACTTCGAGGACTTCGACGCGTTCCTCGCGGAGTTCGTCATGGACCGTGTGGACAGGATGGACGCACGGGCGAAGGCACTGCTGGAGGCCGCGGGCACCGGCGATGTCGTCGGCAATCTCGCGGAGGCGATCACCGCAGTCTTCCGGTCCGCCGCCGTCGCGATGGTCGCCCTCGTGACCTTCCGCGACGACCTGCGCAGGCGGCTCAGGGAGACCTGGCCCGCCGGCGTCCCCGTGCTGACCGAGGCCGCGATCATGATCAAGGCCTATCTGGAGCGCGAGCAGGAGCTGGGCCGTCTCGGCGACCTCGACGCGGACGGGGTCGCGCCGATGCTCATCGGCACCGGGCATCTGCTCTTCGCCGACCGCGACGCTCCGCCGCAAGAGGACGCGGTGCGCCGAATGGTCGCAAGTGTTGTAGCGCCGTGGTTACGCTCTCACAACTCTGAGTAGTCAAATGACGGCGAGGTTGCCGCATCGTTACGACTTAATCGATTCAGTGTGGTTCCGGTCACGCATATGTCGGGCATACGTTGTGCGCCACAACATTCTCTGTGACACAGCGCAGTGAAAGGGATGGCGGATGCGCAGCAAGAGCCTCGCTTCCATCGCCGTTGCCACGGGCCTCGCCCTGGCAGTTTCGGCGTGTGGCGCCAACACGTCCTCCGGTGGAGGAAACACCAGTACGAACTCTGGCAGCAGCGGGGGCACCAAGGTCGGCGTGATCCTTCCTGAGACCGCCACCTCCGCTCGCTGGGAGGGCTTCGACAAGCCTCTGCTCGAGGCCGCGTTGAAGAAGGAGGGGCTCGACCCCGACATCCAGAACGCGCAGGGCGACGTCCAGAAGTTCAGCACCCTGGCCGACGGCATGATCAACGCCGGTGTCAAGGTCCTGATCATCGCCACGCCCAACAGCGAGGTCGGCGCGTCCGTCGCCAAGAAGGCGCAGGCGCAGGGCATCCAGGTCATCGACTACGACCGCCTGAACACCGGTGGCACCTCGTCCTACTACGTGTCGTTCGACAACGTGAAGGTCGGCGAGCTGCAGGGCCAGGGCCTGGTCGAGGGTGTCGCGAAGCTCGTCCCCGGCAAGAAGCCCGCCGAGATCATCGAGGTCGAGGGCTCGCCGACGGACAACAACGCCACGCTCTTCACCGAGGGACAGCACAAGGTCCTCGACGCCAAGTACGCCTCTGGTGACCTCAAGAAGGTCCAGTCGCAGGCGATCGACGGCTGGGACAACCAGAAGGGCGGCCAGGTCTTCGAGCAGATGCTGACCGGCAACGGCAACAAGATCGACGGTGTCGTCGCAGCGAACGACGGTCTCGCCGGCGCCGTGATCACGGTGCTGAAGAAGGTCGGCCTGAACGGCAAGATCCCGGTCACCGGTCAGGACGCCACCCCGGACGGCCTGCAGGCCGTGCTCCGCGGTGACCAGTACATGACCGTCTTCAAGCCGATCAAGGACGAGGCCGAGGCCACCGCCAAGCTGGCCGCCGCCCTCGCCAAGAACGACAAGGCCGCCGCCGACGCGCTCGCCACCGGCAAGACCAAGGACAGCAAGGGCAACCGCGATGTCCCGTCCGTCCTGCTGACGGCTCAGCTGATCACCAAGGACAAGGTCAAGTCCGTTGTGGACGCCGGCTTCGTCAAGGCGTCGGAGATCTGCGTGGCGGACACCCAGGCCGCCTGCACCGAGCTCGGCATCAAGTAGTAACCGCTTCGTGTCAAGGCGGGGTGCGGCACCTGCGCACCCCGCTTCGGCACGTAGTAACCACGGAGGAAACCCCAGTGAGCGAGCCGATTCTCGAGCTGCGCGGCATCAACAAGAGCTTCGGCCCCGTGCACGTCCTGCACGACATCGACCTCACCGTGAACCCAGGCGAGGTCACCGCGCTCGTCGGCGACAACGGCGCGGGCAAGTCGACGCTGGTCAAGTGCATCGCGGGCATCCACCCGACCGACTCGGGTGAGGTCCTGTTCGAGGGCCAGCCCACGCACATCAAGGGCCCGCGCGACGCCGCGGAGCTCGGGATCGAGGTCGTCTACCAGGACCTCGCGCTGGCCGACAACCTCGACATCGTCCAGAACATGTTCCTCGGCCGTGAGCGCACCAAGGGCGGCCTGCTCGACGAGACCGACATGGAGCAGGCGGCGCGCAAGACGCTCGCCTCGCTGTCGGTGCGCACGGTCAAGTCGGTGCGCACGCAGGTCTCGTCGCTGTCCGGTGGTCAGCGCCAGACCGTCGCGATCGCCAAGGCCGTGCTGTGGAACAGCAAGGTCGTGCTGCTGGACGAGCCCACCGCCGCACTCGGTGTCGCGCAGACGCGACAGGTGCTCGACCTGGTCCGCCGGCTCGCCGAGCAGGGCCTGGGGGTCGTTCTGATCAGCCACAACATGAACGACGTCTTCGAGGTCGCCGACAAGATCGCGTGCCTCTACCTCGGACGCATGGCCGCGGTCGTGGGCTCCAAGGACGTCACGCACGGACAAGTGGTCGAGCTGATCACCGCCGGTCGTTCCGGTGACCTGGGTATCGCCCGCCCCGAGGCGGCGACGATCTGATGAGTTCCGAAGAGGCGAGCATGACCGACACCACCGAAACGCAGGATCAGGAGACGCCTCAGCAGGGCGCCATCTCCGACTTCGGCATCGACACGACCTCTCAGTCCACGGGCGAGGCCGTGAGCGACTACTGGGCCAGGGTCCGCGGCGGCGAACTCGGTTCGCTGCCCGCGTTGCTCGGCCTGATCGTGCTGCTCATCGTGTTCAGCACGCTGTCCGACACGTTCTTCACCCTCGGCAACCTCGCCAACCTGCTCCAGCAGGGCGCCAGCATCACCATCATCGCGATGGGCCTGGTGTTCGTGCTCCTGCTCGGCGAGATCGACCTGTCCGCCGGTACCGCGTCCGGTGTGACGGCGTCGGTGATGGCACTGCACCTGATCCACAACGGCAACCTGCTCGGCGGCATGGGCGACACGGTGTTCTACGTGTTCTGCGGCCTGCTGGTGCTCGCGATCGTGCTCTCGACACTGATGAAGATCTGGGCTGGTACGGCGCTCTCGGCCATCGCACTGGTCATCGCCGCTGTCGGCATCCCGGCGAACCCGTGGCTGGAGATGCTGCTCGCGGTCTGCGTCGGCGCGGCAATCGGCTGCATCACGGGCTTCCTGGTCGCGCGGATCGGCATCCCGTCGTTCGTGGTGACCCTGGCGCTGTTCCTCGTGTGGACCGGTGTGGTGCTGCAGTTCATCGGTCAGGGCGGCACGCTGGGTCTGCGGGACGACACGATCTTCAACGTCGCCAACGGCAACCTGAACTTCATGGGCTCCTGGGCACTGTTCATCATCGCTGTCGGCGGCTACGCGGCGATCGTGCTCACCCGGCACTTCTCCCGGCTGCGCAAGGGACTCGTCGCCCAGCCGACGTCGCTGGTGCTCGGCAAGATCGTGGCCCTCGCCATCCTGGCCGCGGTCATCACCTACGCGCTCTCGGTGAACCGCTCGCCGAGCGACCTCGTGGTGATCGAGGGCGTGCCGTATGTGGTGCCGCTGGTGCTCGTGCTGCTCGTGGTCGGCACGTTCGTGCTCGACCGCACCAGCTACGGCCGCCACATCTACGCCGTCGGTGGCAACAAGGAAGCCGCCCGCCGCGCCGGTATCAACGTCGAACGCGTCCGCATGAGCGTGTTCGTGATCGCGTCCTCCCTGGCCGCGATCGGAGCGATCGTCTACTCGTCGAAGGTCGGCTCGGTCGACCCGAACGCCGGTGGCGGTGACGTGCTGCTGATGTCGGTCGGTGCGGCCGTCATCGGTGGCACGTCGCTGTTCGGCGGCAAGGGCCGGCTGCGTGACGCCGTGATCGGTGGTGCGGTGCTCGCGATCATCCGGAACGGCATGGGCCTGCTGCATCAGCCTGCCTCGGTCGTGTTCATCGTGACCGGCCTGGTCCTGCTGCTCGCCGCGAGCGTCGACGCGTTGTCCCGCCGCCGGGCGGCAACCGCGGCTCGATGACGCGGTGACAGGACCTACGTCCGGCACCCGTCCCGACGAGATCCGCAGACACAACAGGACGGCGCTGCTGCGTCGCCTGCACATCGACGGACCGTCCACCAGGGCGTCGCTCGCGGCTGAGCTCGGGCTAAACCGCAGCACGATCAAGGCCCTGGTGGACGGCCTCGGTGAAGCCGGTGTCGTGGCCGAACGCGTCCCCGCTCAGCGCAGCGGTGCCGGCCGCCCCTCGTTGCTCGTCCTGCCCCAGCCGCACGCCGCTGTCGTCATCGCGATCGACGTGCGGGTGGAGCAGGTGGCGATGGGGTTCGTCGGCCTCGGCGGGGAGATCCTCGGGCGGGACAGCTGGAACCTGCACAACCGGACGCGTGATCCGGGAGAGGTCATCACGCACATCGTCGAGTCGGCACGCCTCATGGCCGATGACCTCGACGTCACCGCGGTCGGGGTCGGCGTGTCGGTGCCAGGTGTCGTGCGGCGTTCGGACGGCCAGGTGCACGAGGCGCCGAACCTGCACTGGACCGGGGTCGCGCTCGGCAAGCGCCTGGAGGCGGTGCTGAAGCTGCCCGTCCAGGTGGGCAACGACGCGGAGCTCGGCGCGCTGGCGGAGCACGTGCGCGGCGCGGCGCAGGCGTCCTCGGACATGGTCTACATCTCCGCGGACGTCGGTGTGGGCGGCGGCGTCATCCTGTCCGGGCAGCCGTTGCGCGGCTCTGGTGGCTACGTCGGCGAGCTGGGACACATGGTCGTGCGTCCCGGTGGCCGTCGCTGCTACTGCGGCTGTGAGGGCTGCTGGGAGACCGAGGTCGGCGAACCGGCGCTGTGCCGGGCTTTGGGGCTGCCGGACGACGCTCCGCGCGGTGCCGTGGTGGCGGCGCTGCGGGCGTTGGACGACCCGTCGCTGCTCGACGAGTTCGCGGACTGGCTGGCGCTGGGGCTCGCGAACATCGTCAACATCCTCGGCCCCGAACTGGTGGTGCTCGGCGATCTCTACACCGCGCTGCCGACATCGCTCGTGGACTCGGTGGGCACGGTGGTGCAGCAGCGCAGCCTGGTCTCGCGAGCTGTCGGCGGGACGCAGATCGTGACGTCGCCGCTGGGCCGTGACGCGAAGCTGATCGGCGCGGCCGAGCTGGCCTTCGAACCGGTGCTGGACGCGCTCTAGAACGCCCCGGAAAGCGAAGGGGGCGGAGATCCCTGGAGGATCTCCGCCCCGAGCGGCTAGGTGGGGTGGAAGTCAGCCCTGCTGAATCTCAGCAGCGAGTTCGCGCAATTTCTCACTGTGCGCCCGGGCGTGGTGCCCGCAGAACAGCAGCTCGCCCCCGGACGGGAGCAAAGCGCGAACCTGGGCAGCAGCCCCGCAGCGGTCGCAGCGGTCGGCAGCGGTCAACTCGGGGCGGGTGAGTGCTGCAGTCATGATGAATCTCCCTCCGTCCCGGCAACGGAACTGGAGTGTTCCGGTGCCCTCTTACCAAGCTGCGACCACAGCGCCCCTGGCCGGTGCGCGGTGCTCGCTGGCTCCACTCTGACAGACGTTTTGGCGATAGTCAGTGTTCCCGTGTGCGTGGCGACTCGCGTCACTATGCGATTTACCCGGCTGCAGCAGGCTCACACATGTATTTGCCACCGGTTCACCGTCTTGACACGCACGCTGAGCAACCGCAAACCCGCTGGTGGAGCAGCAAGCTGGGGCCGTTCGGTCTGTTGCGTGCGACCGGGAGTGTGATATCGGTTGCCCTTGTCCGCCCTCCGCGAACAGGTCACGAACGTCCCACGATTCGGACGCGGGACCGTGATCAAACTCCCGGTCGTACGGCCGTTCGGCCCAGTCGATCAGCCCAGTCGATCAGCTCGGTCGATCAGCTCGCGAGGGCCGCGCTGATCGCTCGTGCGGCGTGCCCCACGGCCTCCCTCAGAGCCGTGGCGCTGCGGCCGCTGTCGAGCACCGCGGAAACGGTGCCGATGACACTGCTGGACGGCGTGCGCACCGGAGCGCTGACGAACTCCATGCCCGCCGGAACCGTGGCACCGGGACGCAGTCGCGCCACGTCCTCCGCGCGCACGATGCTCGCCGCGGCCACGAGCACCCGGTCACGCCGCGGCACCGCGAGGATCGTCGACGTCCTGATCGTCGCGGACAACGCGCGCAACGGCTGCCGGGCGACCCGCAGGATTCCGGGGGCAGGCTCCCACGACTGCCCGAGCCGGAACATCTGCGCGCCGATGCGGTAGCGGCCGCGCACGTTCTCGACCGCGCCGAGCACCTCCATCTGGTCCAGAAGGCGGTGCACCGTCGTCTTCGGCATCTCGCAGCGGTCGGCGAGTTGCGTGAGCCCCAGCTCACCCTCGTCCATCAGCTTGTCCAGCAGTGAGAAAGCACCTTCGAGTACTGACCTGCCCATGTTTTCAGCCCCCTCGTTCCGATCTCCGGAACTGCCCCTGTGCACCCCTCCGGCACAGCCACACACTGATGCTGTCGCGGATGCATGGACGGCACATGAGTACATGGGTACTCATCTTTTGCATGCGTCCGATCACGCCTGGTCACGGCGTGGGCCGAGCATGCTCATCACTCATACGTGAAAAGAAAGGAGCCCCGCACCGAACCGGTGCGGGGCTCCTCGCGTATGCCTCGGTAAGACCTAGTCGAGGTAGTCGCGCAGGACCTGCGAGCGCGACGGGTGACGCAGCTTCGACATCGTCTTGGACTCGATCTGGCGGATGCGCTCACGCGTGACGCCGTAGACCTGGCCGATCTCGTCCAGCGTGCGCGGCTGGCCGTCGGTGAGGCCGAAGCGCAGGCGGACGACGCCCGCCTCGCGCTCGGACAGCGTCGCGAGCACGGACTGCAGCTGGTCCTGCAGCAGCGTGAACGAGACGGCGTCGACCGCGACGACGGCCTCGGAGTCCTCGATGAAGTCGCCGAGCTGGCTGTCGCCCTCGTCGCCGATCGTCTGGTCCAGCGAGATGGGCTCACGCGCGTACTGCTGGATCTCCAGCACCTTCTCGGGCGTGATGTCCATTTCCTTCGCGAGCTCTTCCGGGGTGGGCTCGCGGCCCAGGTCCTGGAGCAGTTCGCGCTGGATGCGACCGAGCTTGTTGATGACCTCGACCATGTGCACCGGGATGCGGATGGTGCGGGCCTGGTCGGCCATCGCGCGGGTGATCGCCTGACGGATCCACCAGGTGGCGTACGTGGAGAACTTGTAGCCCTTGGTGTAGTCGAACTTCTCGACCGCGCGGATCAGACCCAGGTTGCCCTCCTGGATCAGGTCCAGGAACGCCATGCCGCGGCCGGTGTAGCGCTTGGCCAGCGAGACGACGAGACGGAGGTTCGCCTCGAGCAGGTGGTTCTTGGCGCGCTCGCCGTCGCGGACGATCCAGCGCAGGTCGCGGCGCAGCTGCGGGGTGAGCTTCTCCGTCTCCTCCTCGGAGCGGCGCACGCGCTCGGCGGCGTAGAGACCCGCCTCGATGCGCTTGGCGAGCTCGACCTCCTCCTCGGCGTTGAGGAGGGCGACCTTGCCGATCTGCTTGAGGTAGGCGCGGACCGAGTCGGCCGAGGCGGTGAGCTCCGCGTCCTTGCGCGCCTGGCGCAGGGCCTCGGACTCCTCCTCGTCCCAGACGAAGTCGCCCTCGGCCTTGGGGTCGGCCTCTTCCTCCGGCTCGTCCACGACCGGCTCGTCGACGATCTCGACGTCTTCGACCAGGTCCTCGGCGCCCGGAGCGCCTTCCATGTCCTCGGGCTCTTCGCCGTCCTTCTTGGCGGTGCCCTTCGCGGCAGGATCGGCCTTGCCGGCCGTCTTGCGCGGCGCCTTGGCGGCGGCTGCGGGCTTCTTCGCTGCCGCAGCGGTCGTCTTGCGCTTCGGCTTCTCCTCGGCCTCGCCGGCCGCGGTCGCCTTGGTCGTCTTGGCGGCGCTCGCGGCGGAGCTGGAGCGTCGGGTTGCGGTTTCTGCGGCTGCCACGTACGCCCTTTCGCGACGGTCGTTCAAGGCGGACCAGAGGGCGCGAAACCTCGGTCGCCAGAGTTCAGGGGATCTCCCCGCCGATCTTGCTTGGCGGGTGTGCGTTCCATTGTAACGACGTCGGTGACGCGGTGTTGCGCCCCGAGGTCGTTCGGGGCGCTCCTACCTGCGTTGTCCCAGCTAGAACCGGTCGGACACGTTTCGGTGTCAACTGGTTCTACGGGCGCACACCGTGTGCGGCGGCCCAAGCGGCACCGACGATGCCGGCGTCGTTCTTCAGTGCAGCAGCAACTACCTCGGTGCGCACTTCGAGCAACGGCAACCACTTGTGCGCCTTCTTGCTCACACCGCCACCCGCGATCACCAGATCGGGCCAGATGAGGTCTTCCAGCACGTTGATGTACCGCGTCACCCTGGGCGTCCACTCCTCCCAGGACAGGCCCTTCTCCTCCTTCACGGAGGCGGCCGCGCGCGACTCGGCGTCGTGCCCGTCGACCTGCAGGTGCCCGAACTCGGTGTTCGGGACGAGCTTGCCGTCGAGGAACACCGCGCTGCCGATACCCGTGCCGAACGTCAGCAGCACCACGGTCCCGTCCTTGCCGACGCCCGCGCCGAACGACATCTCCGCGATGCCGGCCGCGTCCGCGTCGTTCATCACGACGATCTGGTCGGGGTTGCGCTTGAGCCGTTCCGCGAAGAGCGTCTGCGCGTCGCAGTTGATCCAGCCCTTGTCGACGTTCGCCGCGCTCAGCGCCACACCGTGCTTGACCACGCAGGGGAGCGTGATGCCGACCGGTCCGTCCCACTGGAACTTCTCGACGATCTCGGCGACGACCTCGGCCACCGCCTCGGGAGTCGACGGCTGGGGCGTGGGGATCCGCATGCGTTCGCCGTCCAGTGCTCCTGCTTCGAGGTCGACCAGGCCGCCCTTGACGCCGGAGCCGCCGATGTCCACACCGAACCCGCGGGTGATGCCCATCCCCGTGGTCCTTCCTACTCGATCCTGCTGGCTTCGATTCAGTAACCGTGGTGCGCAGACATTAGCCTGACGTTCTCCGATAGTCCCGTGCTAGTGACGCAGGAGGGAACCGGTCGTGTTCGATCCCCGGCCACTCGTCGACATCGCGACGGCCATCGGACGGGAAGCAGGCGCTCTTGTTCAGCGCATGCGTGCTTCCGCCGTCATCTCGTTCGACACCAAGAGCACCTCGACCGACGTTGTGACAGAGGCCGACCGCGCCTCAGAACAACTCGTCCGGACGCGTCTGTCCGAGTTGCGCCCCGGCGAGCCGGTGCTCGGCGAGGAGGAGGGCGGAACGGTCGTCGAGGGGCTGACCTGGGTCGTCGACCCGATCGACGGCACCGTCAACTACCTCTACGGAATCCCCTGGTACTCGGTGTCGATCGCGGCGCAGCTCGACGGGGAGTCCGTCGCGGGTGCCGTGGTGGAGCCCGCGACCGGCCGAGTGTGGACCGCTGCTCGTGGGTATGGCGCGTTTCTGGACGGCTCACCGCTGCACGTCTCCGCCACTACGGATCTGTCGCTGTCCTTGCTGGGGTACGGGTTCGCGTACCGGCCGGAGCGGCGGCAGCGTCAGGCCGATGCCTGGGCCGCGATGGCCACCCGCGTGCGTGACCTTCGTCGTGCCGGTGCGGCGTCGCTCGACCTGTGCTCGGTGGCCGCCGGGCGGCTCGACGCCTACGCCGAGCACGCGCTGGGGCGGTGGGACTGGGCTGCCGGCGGGTTGATCGCCGCGGAGGCCGGTGCCGTCGTGCGGTTGCCGGGGTCGTCTCCCGAACTGGGGGAGGACGCGACGTTCGCGGCGGCTCCCGGTATCGCCGACGCCATGTACAGCGCGCTGGTCGAGTCCGGCTTCGGCAAGGTCTGAGCCGACGTTGCAGGCCTGCATACGCGCAGCTCAGGGCAACTGATATATCGGTTGTGCAAAAGACGTTTGCGGACTTCCGCAAACGTCTTTTGCACAAGCGTGGGCTGGGCGGCGAGATGCTCGGCGCGTGAGGCTGAGGTGGGGTTCGGCTAGCAGGTCACGTCGCGCGCGCCGGACAGGTTGTCCGGGTTCAGCGTCGGCGGGGTGGCGGCCGCGGCCTGGCCGCCCTGCTGCTCCGGCTGCTGCTCGGCCCACTCCTTGAGCTGCTCGAGCACCTTGCGGGCGTCGCCGTTCGGCTTGACCTCGTCGAACTTCTTGCCGAGCGCGACGTCGACCGTCGCGTCCTGGCGGTCGTCGCGCACCAGTTCCAGGCACGGCTCCAGCAGCGACAGCGTGCGAGCGGCCGAGGAGCCGGGGGCGCCGAAGCGGATCTGGCCGCGGCAGCCCATGTCGCCCGCCGGGTAGATCGGGTCGTTGCCCGGGTCGGCCGCCTGCTTGAGGCCCAGCTCGGTCAGCTGGGTCGCGATGGTCTTCGCGTGGTTGCGCTGCGTCGAGGCGTTGACGACCTTGAAGTTGACCTCGCCGACCGGCAGCGGGCTGGTGCGGTCGAGTGCGTCGTGCTCCAGCACCGTGCCCAGCGGCGGGGCAGGAGCCTCCGGCGTGGCCTCCTGGGTGGCGGAGGTCGAGCTGGTCACGTGACCTGGCGCGTTGCACTTGATGGCCGCGTCCACGTCGCCTGCGCTGCCGAGCACCTTCACCCACACGAACACGGAGCTGACCAGCAGCACCGCGAACAGGACGAGCGCGGGCACGGGCCGACGCCGCTTGTAGGGCGTCAAGCTTCCCGATGCGGGTCCCACGTCCGCGCCCTCCCCGTGTTCGTCCCTGCTGATCAGCCTAGGCCCTGCCCGGCTGTCGCGCGTCTCGGCGTACGTGACCCACCGCACCGGCCTCATAGCTCACAGTCAGGACGGTACCGGCCCGGCCTCAGGTTGCACGCCGAGGTTCAAGTGCTCCCGCACAGGGTATCGGTCCAGCGTACAAAGGTTGTGTCACCCGTCCGGTCGGTAAGGGGTAACCCGATGTCGAGTCACTCGGGCAATGAGCTACCCTCTGCGCGCTCCGCACACATGTGGATCAAGCCGACGGTCACGTCACGGGGGTTGGCTTGGCCCGCGGGTGTGAGAGACCTACGTCACCTTGACGTGGGGCACAAAAGAGGTCGCTGGAGCGTTAACCAGCGACACGAACAGTCTCCGTAGACCGCAGGGGTGAAGAACATGGCGACCGACTACGACGCGCCGCGTCGCAGCGAGGCGGACGAACTCGCTGAGGACTCCCTCGAGGAGTTGAAGGCCCGGCGGAACGAGACGCAGTCCGGCGTCGTGGATGTGGACGAGGACGCGAGCGCCGAGAACTTCGAGCTGCCCGGCGCTGATCTGTCCGGCGAGGAGCTCACGTTCAAGGTCCTGCCCAAGCAGGCCGACGAGTTCACGTGCTCGAAGTGCTTCCTGGTGCACCACCGCAGCAGGCTCGCCGAGGACCACAACGGCACGTACATCTGCCGCGACTGCGCCTGAGCTGAACAATCCGCCAAGAAACACTGGGCGCTCACCCGCACGGGTGGCGCCCAGTTGTGTTCTTCAGGACTTGAGCGCGGCGACGAGGGCCTCCGGGCGCCGCGTGCTGATCATCCAGTACGGCGTCGGGTCCTCGGGGTCGTTCACCCGCACGCGCACGAGCGGCTTCACCCAGCCGCGGTGCACGACGTACGCGGCAGGGTCGAGGTGCGGGCCCATGGCCTTGCGCCGGTCCTGCGGCGCGATGATCTCGACGTCGCCGAGCAGGTCGAGCGGGATGTGGGCGTCGCCGGCCCTGAGCTCACCGCCGGACACCTCGACCTTCGCCGACCCCATCTTCAGGATCAGCACGGCCGTCAGCGGCAGCAGGATCACGTACGGCAGCCAGGACCGGACACCGGGGAAGCCCATGTGCACCTCGGCGGCCAGCAGCCCGGCGGCCAGCAGCGGCAGGGGCCAGATCCACGGCGTCACGTACAGGCGCTCGCGGAAGGTCGCGGAATCCGGCGTAGTGGCGGTCACGGCAGTCTCACTCACGTCGTCAGGGTAATCTCGCCCGCCGTGTCCAGCGTCGAGGTGTTGCTGACCCGGCTCGATCCGGGGGTTCCCGTGCCCGCCTACGCCCGTCCCGGCGACGCGGGCGCGGATCTGGTCACCACATCGGACGTGGTCATTCCACCAGGTGAGCGCGCCGTCGTCGGCACCGGTGTCGCGATCGCGCTGCCGACCGGGTACGCGGGGTTCGTGCACCCCCGTTCCGGACTGGCCGCGCGAGTCGGGTTGAGCGTGGTCAACACGCCCGGCACGATCGACTCCGGCTACCGCGGTGAGATCCGCGTTTGCCTCGTGAACCATGATCTGCGGGAGCCGATCGTGCTGTCGCGCGGTGACCGGATCGCCCAGCTCGTCGTGCAACGCGTCGAGCACGCGGTGTTCCAGGAGGTGACCGAGCTGCCGGAGACGGAACGCGGTGCGGGAGGCTACGGCTCGACCGGTGGGCACGTGGTGCTCGCCCGTATGAAGACAGAGGGGTAGGGGCATGTTCGGAAGGCGCCGCAAGCGCGGTCGTCACTCCGCGGGGTCGGTCGACACCGGTGCGGAGCACGACGAGGCGTTCGACGAGGACGTCGTCGGCCCGTGGGACTCGACCGTGGCGCCCCATGACGACGTGCAGCGGCTCGACCTGGGATCGGTGCAGCTGCCGATGCCGGACGAGGCCCAGCTGCAGGTCGAGATGGACCAGGAGTCCGGTTCCGTGCGCGCGGTGCACGTCCTCACGTCCGTTGGCCAGCTGACGGTGAGCGCGTTCGCCGCGCCGAAGTCGGGCGGGCTGTGGAAAGAGGTCGGCGCCGAGCTGATCCAGGGCCTCAAGGAGGACGGCGCCCGGATCAACCGCGAGAACGGCGAGTGGGGCGAGGAGATCACCGCGCGCAACCAGGGCGTGCAGATCCTCTTCGTCGGCGTCGACGGGCCGCGCTGGATGCTGCGCGGTGTCGCCGCCGGTCCCGAGGAGCACTTCGAGCAGAACACCGCCGCGTTGCGGGAGATGCTGCGCGGCACCGTCGTCGTGCGCGGTGAGCAGCCGATGCCGCCTCGCACCCCGCTGCCGGTCGAACTGCCGGAGGCGATCGCCCGGCACATCCAGCAACAGGGCTAGTTCCGCGCCTGCCGCCACGCCTGCACCGCACGCCCCAGAGCGTGCGGGTAGGCGTCCAGCGTGATGGTCGTGAGCACGGCGCCGGGGATGGCGTCCGCCCACTCCCGCGCGATCTCGATCGGGTGCACCGGGTCGTCGGTGCACCCGACGATTCCCGTTGGCACGCCGAGGGTTCTCAACTCCTCGAGCGTGGGCGCCTCCGACGTGGAGGCTTCCTCCAGGTGTGGCACCAGTTGCTCGCCATAGGCACGCCACGCCCTGCTCAGCTCGTCGTGCAGCCAGCCCGTCGTGCCGCGAAGGGCCGTGTCGAGGCCTTCGTTCGCGACGATCTCCGCGCTGATCCTCGCCGCCATCGCGGCCGGTGCGTCGCCGGGTTTTCCCGTCCACGCGGGCAGAGCGAGGATCAGACCCGCGCATCTCGCCGGATTCCGCGCCGCCCACGCGGCGGCGACGTGCGCGCCAAGTGAGACGCCGCCCACCACGATCGGGTGGCTCGCGGAGGCATTTTCGAGGGCCGTCAACCGTTCACTGAGTGTGCGGACGCGCGGAGCGGTGAGAACGGCACCGACCTGCGACAACGGGTCGGCGAACACGGAACGGACAAACACCTCGTCAGAGGCGGTTCCGGGCAGGAGGAGCACAGTCTCGGCAGGCACGCCCGAGATTGTCGGTCCTCGTGCGTACCCTCACTCTCAGACGGTCCACACCACGGGCCACCAGAGCAATGCAGGAGTCGGGGATGAGCGGCTATTGGCGCCGCTTGGTGAAGCGCTTGACCAGCGACGTCACCGAGCTCGACGCGGATGATCTCTCGCGAGAAGCGGAGGCCGTCGGCGCGGTGAAGGCCTGCGACTGCAAGTCCGGTGAGGAGGTCACCGTCCTCGGCAGGCTCCGCAGTGTGGAGCTCTGTCCCCGGGACGCGGCCGCCACGCTGGAAGCCGAGCTCTACGACGGCACCGAGGGCGTCACGCTCGTCTGGCTCGGCCGCCGTCGCATCGCGGGAATCGAGCCTGGTCGGACGATCAAGGCTCGTGGCCGCATCGCCGTGCGCGACGGGCGCAAGGTGCTCTACAACCCCTATTACGAGTTGCAGAACGCTTCATGACCTCAGCTGAGACCGAAGAAAAGCAGCCCACTCTCCTCGAGCAGATGGGCGGCGTGAGCGGAATGCTCCTGTCGTCGCTGCCCGTCGTCGTGTTCGTCATCGTCAACTTCGCCGCCAAGAACCTGATGGCCGCGATCATCAGCGCACTCGCCGCCGCCGTCGTCATCGGCGTGGTGCTGGCCGTGCGCAAGGGCAACATCCAGCCCGCGATCTCCGCCGTGTTCGGCGTGGGCATCGCGGCGTTCATCGCCTACAAGACAGGCGAGGCCAAGGGTTTCTTCCTGTTCGGCATCTGGCAGAGCGTCGTCTACGGCACCGCGTTCCTGCTGTCGATCATCGTGCGGTGGCCTCTCGCCGGCGTGATCTGGACGGTCCTCAACGGCCGCGACCGGTCCTGGCGCTCCGACAAGGCCACGGTGCGCGACTACGACATCGCCACCTTCGTGTGGGCGCTGGTCTTCTTCGCGCGTTTCGTGGTGCAGCGCTGGCTCTACAACGAGGACCAGGTCGGCTGGCTGGCCGTCGCCCGCCTCGGCATGGGCTACCCGCTGATGGCCATCGCCCTGGTGGCGACGGTGTGGGCGGTCCGCCGGTCGGACAAGCGCCTCAAGGAGGCCGAGGAGGCCCACGCGGCCGAGGAAGCCGCGGAGGAGGTCCTGGCCCGCACGGCGGACGACCTGCTGACCCCGGACATGGACGAGCTCAAGCGCGTCGTCGATGCCGAGGCCCGCGACAAGTCCAGAGACTGACCTGTACTGTTGCTGTTC
>JAVXWK010000673.1:0-7775 GCA_032230575.1 Pseudonocardiales bacterium
GTCGGCCGTGAACGTCTGCGGTGTGGTGATCGTCCGCAGGCGCGTCAGGTCGAACACCTGCATGCCGTGGCCGGTGATGAAGTCCGCGACGATGAACGCGTGGTCCTTGTAGACCTTCATGTCGCGCCACGAGCTGCTGCCGCCGTTGGACGGCAGGTTGCCCAGGAACCTCGGCGCGGTCGGCGTGCTGACGTCGACGAACGCGGTGCCGTTGGTGCGGCCGACGATCGCGTACTCCTTGCCGGAGGACGGGTCGGTCCAGCCCCAGATGTCGTTGCCGTTGCCACCGCCCATCGCGGACAGCGGCAGGACGCTCAGCAGGTCGACGTTCTTGCAGGGGTAGATGTCGGCCTTGCCGTTGACACACGGCACTCCGGCGGCCTGTCCGGCCACGGCGTGCCGGTCGGCCGGGAGGTGGTCGGCCATGAACGTTCTGGCCGCCGCCTGTCCTTCGGCGGTGTTCGGGTCGTGGGCGGAGGCGCCCGTCATCGAGAGGGCGACCACCGAGGCCGTCAAGACGGCCAGTGCCCCCGTGCGCAGGGATTTCATCTAGTTGTGCTCCTTCACCGGAAAGCAGGGGGTTTCCGATATGCCACACACGGTAAGGGTGAGGAACACTCACGGTGAACCATCGATCGTCGGGTTTGCTGAGGTCAACGGCTCATCCGGCCGATACGCTCCGATCATGGACAGCAGCCGGCAGACCCGCGTGCGCCAGGCGTTCGACTCCTTCTTCGAGCCCACTGAACCTCGGTCGGCGAGCTGGGTGCTCGACCTGTTCCAGCACACCGCCGCGACCGTGCCCGCGTATCGGAAGCTGTTGCGGGAGAACGGGATCGACCCGGCGTCGGTGCGGACGTTCGAGGACTTCCAGCGGCTGCCGCTGCTCGACAAGCCGAGCTACCACGAGCGGTATCCGCTGCCGGAGCTGTGCCGCGACGGGACGCTGGCGGGCTGCGACATGATCGCGGTGTCGTCCGGGTCGAGCGGGCGGCCGACGATCTGGCCGCGGGCGCTCGAGGACGAGCTGCACGTGGCGCGGCGGTTCGAACAGGTCGTGGTGGACGGGTTCCAGGCGGATCAGCGGTCCACGCTGGCCGTGGTGTGCTTCCCGCTCGGCACCTGGGTCGGCGGGCTGTTCACGCAGGCGTGCGTGCGGCACCTGGCGGCCAAGGGGTGTCCGATCACCGTGGTGGCGCCGGGCAACAACAAGGCCGAGATCCTGCGGGTGCTGCCGGAGCTGGCGCCGCACTTCGACCAGGTCGTGCTGCTCGGGTATCCCCCGTTCCTGAAGGACGTCATCGACACACCCGGCGTCGACTGGCCGTCGTACTCGATCAAACTGGTGCTCGCGGGTGAGGTGTTCAGCGAGCAGTGGCGTGATCTCGTGTCGCGGCGGGCAGCGATCGCGGATCCGCTGCGGGATGTCGCATCTCTTTACGGCACAGCGGATTCCGGGGTGCTGGGCAATGAGACGGCGCTGTCCGTGGGCATTCGCCGGTTCTTCGCGCTGCGCCCCGATCTCGCGCGGGAGATGTTCGGGGACTCGCGGCTGCCGACGCTGGTGCAGTACGACCCGGCGACGCGGT
This sequence comes from Pseudonocardiales bacterium, assembly GCA_032230575.1. Taxonomy (GTDB): domain Bacteria; phylum Actinomycetota; class Actinomycetes; order Mycobacteriales; family Pseudonocardiaceae; genus Lentzea. The sequence goes on from JAVXWK010000673.1 coordinate 1,590, forward strand.
ACTTCGAGACGCACGACGGGACGCTGCTGTTCACCGGTGACGGCGGGATCCCACTGGTCCGCTACCACATCGCCGACGAGGGCGGTGTTTTCGGGTACGACGAGCTGCTGGCGTACTGCGCGGAGCACGGCTTCACTCCCCCGCCTGGTCCGAGGCTGCCGTTCGTCTACCTGTTCGGGCGGTCGCTGTTCACCGTGTCCTTCTTCGGTGCCAACGTGTATCCGGAGAACGTGACCGTCGGCCTGGAACAGCCGGGGATCAGCGAGACGGTCACGGGCAAGTTCGTGATCGAGTCCGTCGAGGACGCCGACCGCGACCGGTTCCTGCGGATCACCGTGGAGACCGCGCCGGGGAAGACCGCGGACGGTCGTGCCATCGCGGAGTCGATCAGGGACCAGCTGCTGCGGCTCAACAGCGAGTACGCCCACTACGTCCCGGCCGAGCGGCAGCTCCCCGAGGTCGTGCTGCGCGACGCCGGTGATCCGGACTACTTCCCGGCCGGCGTGAAACACAGGTACACGCGACCGGGAGCGAAATGACCTTTAGCACCACAGAGCAATATCTTTACCCGGCTTCCTCCTGCTGCTTAAAGTGGCGTCGGCCGAATTCATTCATCAGGGTGGGAGGAATCCTTGAAGTTCGTTCGGCGTGTTTTCCTGGCGTTGGTGCCCGTCGCGTTGCTCATGGTCGTGGGGGTCGCGGCTCCGAGTGCGCAGGCGGTGGCTCCGGTCGCCCAGACGGCGGCACAGACCGCGGCCGTGGGGGCGGCCTACGACACCGAGACCGGTCAGGCGCTGGCCGCCTGGGACTGCAACACCGGCAACGTCTGCTTCTGGAACGGCTTCGGTGGCACCGGCGGCCGCTGCATGTGGGACGTGGCGGACCCGGACTGGACGTCCGGTTCCGCCAAGTGCTCGTGGGCGACGACCAAGGAGGTCAAGTCCGTCTACAACCGCGGCACGTCCTCGGCGACGGGCGTCGTGTTCTTCCGCAACACCGGCTACAACAACCGCATCGGCTGCACCCGGCAGGGGCAGAAGGGCGACCTGGCCGGCACCTACCAGGTGAGGTCGCACCAGTGGACGAGCGGCCGCTGCGGCTGATCCGCTGATCACAGAACTGTGCGCGGGGCAATAGTCCCGCGCACAGTTTTCGTTGCGGAATTCGGCGGAGTGACACGGCCGGTAATGTTCTCCACGGTGACCTGAGCCTGGGGAGGTTGCTGTGTTGCGCATCCATTTTTCCGCTGGTGATCTGGAGCGAACGCAGATAGCGGAAAGGGTCGATCCGCTCTGGGAGATGGTGTTCAGCCGGCTGCGGCTGACCGAAGGGGACAGCGGGGTTCTGCTCGAACCCTGGCTGCGTGACGTCCGGCGCCACGGCGACAGACAGGTGATCCGTTCGGGTGTGCGGCTGCTCGCGGTGCTCTCGCCGCTCGGCCCGTACTTCCCGGACTTCCTGACGCCGCCGGAAGGTGCGGACGGGCTGGGTGCCGCCCTGGACGCGATCCGGGCGACACCGCGTGCCCGGCTGCGCGACGAGCTCAACCGGCTCGCCGGGGTCAGCTCGACTCCCTCGTGGACTCGTCCGCTGGCGGAGGGCTGTGACGGTGCACTGGCGGAGCTCACTGACGCGCTGGCGCAGTACCACGCTGCCGTGATCGAGCCGTACAACGACCTGATCGACGAGGCGGTCGACACCGACCGTCTGCATCGGACCGGGTCGGGCTCGGTCGAGGGGCTGCTGCACGGGATGTGGCCGTTGATGAACTGGCGGCCGCCGGTGCTGGAGGTGCAGTACGCGTACAACCGGGACCTGCACCTGAACGGGCGCGGGTTGCGGCTGGTGCCGTCGTACTTCTGCCGTCACACGCCTGTGGCGTTCGCCGATCCGGGGCTGCCGCCGACCGTCGTCTATCCGGTGCACCACGACTGGACGTGGCAGCGGCAGCTCGCGAGTGGACGACGGGAGCAGGGGGCTCTGGCCGCACTGCTGGGATCCACGCGGTCGGCGGTGCTGGCCGCTGTCGGTAGTGGGGCCACCACTACCGAACTGGCGGAACGGCTCGGTGCTTCGGCATCGGCGGTCAGCCGGCACACGACCGTGTTGCGGGAGGCCGGGTTGCTGACGACCGAGAGGCAGGGGGTGTCGGTGCTGCACCAGCGAACGGTGCTGGGGTCGGCCCTGCTCGGGAACTGACGTTTCGCCGGGCACTGAATCCGTGGCGGCTCCGGTCGCCGCGGCTGTCCACTGGTGTGGTGGCGGCTCACGACGAGATCGCGGACTGGTACGAGGGGCAGTTCCTCGTGGCGCCGGAGCGGTTCACCGAGGGAGGGACTCCGGTTCCTGTCGTGCTCGCCGTCGCGACCAGATCGCGCACAGGCACGCACCGAACGCGCCCGCGGTGAGCAGCACGTGGATCGCGCCGCCGAACCTAGTGGCGAACGTGATGTCCGTCCGCAACGGCACGGAGTCGACCATGAGGGCGTCGGTGAACATCCCGGTGGACTGCACGACGCTGCCGTCCGGGCGGACCACCGCGCTCACGCCGCTGATCGCCGCGACGACGACCGCGCGGCCGTGTTCGATGGCGCGCAGGCGGGCCATGGCGAGCTGCTGGTAGGTCATCTCGCCGCGGCCGTACCAGGCGTTGTTGGTCGGCACCACGAGGACCTGGGCGCCCGCGGCCGCACTCTCGCGCAGCACGTAGTCGTAGGCGACCTCGTAGCAGATGCCGAGGCCGACTTTCGTTCCGGCGATGTCGATGTTGCCCGGTTCGCTGCCCGCGATCATGTCCGGGTTGTCCGCGAACGGGGTGAAGAGGCGGGCCAGCGGGCGCAGCGGGATGTGCTCGGCGAACGGGACGAGCTCCTGCTTCGCGTACGACTGGCCGGGGCCGGTGCCGGGCTGCCAGGCGATGACGGAGTTCTCGCCGTTGCGCAGGGCGCTGACCAGCACCGGCACGCCGAGTGAGTCGACCGCGCGGTCGATCACCGGGTCGTGGTCTCGAGTCCTGGTGGCGCTTTCCGGCCACACCACCAGGTCCGGCTTGGGGATCGAACCGCCGTCGATCAGCGCTTTGAGCTCGGCGGTTTTGCGCAGGTGGTTGGCGCGCAACGTGTCCGAGGCGTCGAGCAGGCCCAGGCCGATGTCCGGCGCGTTGCCCTGGACGACCGCGACGGTGCGCTCGCCGTTCTGCGCGTCGACGCTGATCAGCGAGCCGACGGCGAGTGCCGCGGCGAACGGCAGCACCGCCCAGGCTGCCTTGATCCGGGGCAGCCAGTGGGCCAGGCCGAAGCCGGTCAGCACCACCGCGAAGCTCACCAGCGGGGCACCGCCGATCACCGCGAGCCGGCCGAACGGGCCGTCGGGCTGACCGAAAGCGACGCGGCCCCACGGGAAGCCGTTGAACGGGATCAGGCCACGCGCGGTCTCCTGCAGCACGAACAGCATCGCCGCCCACACCGGAGCCGCGGGCAGCCGGGAGACGAGCGGCATCAAGGCCGTTGAGCCGCAGACGAACAGCGCCATGAGCGCCGAGAGCACGAGCCACGGCCACGGGCCGAAGTCGTTGCCCAGGAAGTGCTCGATCCAGAGCAGGTGCGGCAGGAAGAACGTCAGGCCGAACACGAAGCCCAGGCCGGCAGCCCGCCGAGCCCGGACGTTGCGGAGTGCCAGCCACAGCACGACGAACGCCGGGACAGCGAGCCACCAGAGCGTGCGGGGCGGGAAGCTCAACGCCAGGGCGCCACCGGCCACCGCGGCCGCGCCGTAGCGGGCGAGATCAGTTCTGGGCGGCAACGGGCACCCGGCGCAGGAAGAAGTACGCGCCACCCACGAGGGCGATGCCGAGTGCGTAGGCCGTGATCAGCTCAGGCACGCGGCCGGCGAAGTTGCCCGCGAGCGGCGGCACGAGCAGGGCGAACACACCGGCCAAAGCAGCGACACGAGTACGCCACTTCCCCACCGGCAGGCAGGCGGCCAGCGGCAGCACCGCCCACAGCAGGTACCACGGCTGGATCACCGGCCCCAGCACCACGATCAGGCTCATCATCATCCCCAGCGCCGTCACCTCGGAGACCCCGCCCCGCAGCTGGCGCCGCAGCACCACCGCGATCCCGCACAGGATCAGCACGAGCCCCGCGATCCGTGCCGAGGAAATCATCGCCTGACCGCTTTCCTGGCCGAACACCGCACCCGCCAGAAAGCCCGGCCAGTTCGTCGGCGCCATCCAGGAGTTGACCTTGGACGGCGTGCCGAGCGCCCGCACCCAGCCGAAACCGGCCCCTCCTGCAAGTGACGTCACGACGGACACCGCTCCGGCGGCCGCGACCATGCTCAGGCCGGCCGGCACGAACCGGGCCCAGCCGCCGCCGAGTCTCCTGGCCAGCGCGGTTCCGACGACTGCGAGCGCCACGAGTGCGGGCAGTTTGACCTGTGCGCCGAGTCCGATGAGCACCACACCGGCGGTGAGCTGCCACCAGCGGAGTTCGTTCAAGGCATGCAACGCGATGACGGTGCCCGACAGCATGAGGCCGAGCATCAACGCGTCGTTGTGCACGCCGCCGACGAGGTGCCACAGCACCAACGGGTTCAGCACGCCCAGCCACAACGCCTTGCGCGCGGACGTCCCGGCGATCGAGGCGAGCCTGGGCACCGCCCACACGACCAGCACCAGGCCGAGTACCGCGACCAGCCGGTACAGCACGATCCCCACGACCGGATCGCCGCCGGTGAGGTTCGCGATGGCCCGCTCGACCGTGCTGAACAGCGGCCCGTACGGCGATGGAGTGTCCCGCCAGTACACGCCGACGCGGGACACGGCTTCCGCACTCGCACCGACCGCCGGGCTCACCACGTTGGGGTCGAGCCCGCGTGCCGCAACCTCGCCCTGGGCGAGGTAGCTGAACACGTCGGCGCTGAACAGCGGCGGTGCGACTGTGAGCGGTGCACACCACCACGCCAGCGTCCGCCGCAGCCACTGCGCGTCCGGGTCGGCGCGACCGAGCAACGCCCAGGTCAGCACCACGAGCCCGGCGCCCGCGATGGCCGGAGCGAGCGCCATCGGCACCGCTCTCGTCGCCCAGGCCCCCGCGGTGAGCAGCACCGCGCCACCGAAACCGGTCCAGCGCAACAGCTCCGGGGTGCGGGTGGTGACGCGGTAGCTCAGGGTCGACTGCATCTGCACGGAAGAGACAGTGCTTTCCGGACGGATCGTCACGCGTCCGACTGCGGTCGCGTTCCCTCGTACTACTTCAGGATGATCTTTTCTGGACCGGAGTCGGTCAACCCGCGAAGTCGTGCGTCATCCACACAGTTCCCTTGGCGTCCCGCATCACCACGATGCCGATGCGGGTGAAGGATTTGCTGAGGATGTTCTTGCGGTGACCGTCGTTCGGCGGCTTCTCGTCGATCATGCCCTGGGTCAGGTTCAGCGCCATCTTGGAGATCGGGTCGACGGCGTCCTTGACCGGACCGCCCATGCCGACGTTCTCGCCGACGGAGCTCCACTTCACGCCCGCCGCGCTGGCCCGCTCCCCCAGGCCGCTCTCCCCCGCGCACTGGTGTGACAGGCCGCAGCCGTTGCTCATCATCGCCCTGGTGTGCCGTTCGGCCGCGGTGACCAGCGTCGGGTCGATCTTCAGCGCGGGCAGGCCGTTCGCCGACCTGGTCTCGTTGATCAGCGCGAGGACGCGTTCTTCCGGCGTGGCAACGCGCACGGGCTCAGGCGTCTGCGTCGTCGTGGTCGTAGTCGTGGTGGTCGTCGTCGTGGTCGACGTTGGTGCGCTGCTGGTCGTGGACGACGTCTCCGCGAGCGACGTGGTGATGGTCGTGGGTGGAGGCGTGTTCGGGATCGCCACCGCGGCGGGAGGATCCGACGGGAACAACACCATGGTTCCCACGACTCCGACCATCGCACACACGGCCGCCGCACCCGCGATCGCGAGAACCGGCTTGCCCGAGGCCAGACCCGCCAGCCGCGAGAACGGGCCGGATGCTTCGGCGAGATGGGCGGCGTGCCCGGCGTCCGGCCCGAAGTCGCTGAGATCGGTGGTGTGCGCGACCGGTTCGAGCGCCGGGTCGGCCAGGTTCTCCATCAACCGCGGCAGGTAGCTCGCGGGCACGGTGAGCAGTGCGGCGCCGGTCAGGATCCGCTCGACCGGCATCGCGTCGTCGACGCCGCGA
>JAVXWK010000704.1:0-4982 GCA_032230575.1 Pseudonocardiales bacterium
AGGCATTTCGTCCGAGTCAATGGATGTAACAACCGTGACAACTCCGATGACTAGAGCAGATAGATGCTTCCGTGCGCGGAACCACCCGTGTGCTCGTTGTCCCCCGCGAACGAGGCCGTGAAGCCCTGCAGCAGGGTGTTCAGCCCGACCAGCAGCGACACGTTCGCGTCGCAGGTGGCCTTGCCGGACGAGTTGGTCGTGGCGGTGCACAGCGGGTTGCCCTTGACCGTGCGGAACACGACCTTCGCCCCGGCGACGGGTGCGCCGGTGTGCGTCTCGGTCAGCGTCGCGTCGAGCGAGCGGACCGTGAAGCCGAGGAGCCTCAGCTGCAGCTGAGCACTGCCCGCGACCAGCTTGGCCGCGGCGGGCGGCACGAAGTGGATCGCGATGCCCACCGGCTTGTCACCGACCGGGATGGCACCGGTGACCGAGTTGGACGCCGTGTCGATGATCGACACGGTGTCGCTGTCGAAGTTCGTGACGTAGGCCCGCGAACCATCCGGCAGCAGCGACACGCTGATCGGCCGCTCACCGACCGGGATCCGCGGGAGGAGCTCGGTGTTCGTCGTCAGGTCGACGACCGACACCGAGTTCGACACGCTGTTCGTCACGTACGCACGGGAACCGTTCAGGACGATGCCGTGCGGGAAGTCGCCGACGCCGATGGTGCTGACGACCGTGCGCGAAACCGTGTCGATGGCAGAGATGTTGTTCGAGGTCCTGTTCACCACGTACGCGCGCGAACCGTCGGCGGACACGGCGATCGCGGTCGAGTTGCTGCCCGTCGGGATCGTCGCGACGACCGCGTTGGCCGTCGTGTCGATCACGGAGACCAGGCCCGCACCCGCGCGGTCGTGCGTCACGTAGACGGACTTGCCGTCCGGGGCGACGACCACGCCGTCGGGACGTTCGGTGACCGCGATCGTCGCGGTGACCGTCAGCGTGGCCGTGTCGACCACGGAGACCGAGCTGCCGAAGTAGTTCGTCACGTAGACGAAGCCGCCGCCGGGAGCGACCGCGACGCCTGCCGGGTGGTCCCCGACCGGGATGGACGCGTCGACCGAGTTGGTCGGCGTGTCGATCACTGTGAGCTTGTTGTCGTTGGAGTTCGTCACGTAGCCGCGGGTCCCGTCGAACGCGACCGCTGCCATGTACGGCGAGTTCGCGCCGCTGTCAGCGATCGTCTCGGACACCGCGTTCGTGGCCGTGTCGATCACCGACACTCCGCCGCCGTTGTTGGCGACGTAACCCAGCACCCGACCGGCGGGAGCCGCCGAGGCCGGGGTCACCACCAGTGCCGCGGTGACGGCAGCAGCCGTCACCAGTGGACGCAACCGCATGTTCAATGCCTCCTGGCGCGCGTCATCCCGACCTGGTCAGGACATCGCGGCCGAATGGGCGGACGTTAGCCTCTTTTCGAACCAATGCCCGGCGTACTTGGCGTCGTTGTAGTTCTCGATCTCGCCGAAACCGTGTTTGGCGTAGAGGTTTCTGGCTTCGACGAGGTCGTCGCGCACGTCGAGTCGCAGCGCGGTGACACCGAGTTTCAGGGCTTCCGCCTCTATCGCTTTCAGGAGTGCGGAGGCAACGCCTCGGCCGCGGAACTCCTTGCGCACGAACATCCGCGTCAGCTCGCCGGTGGTGTCGTCCAGGAAGCGCATGCCCAGGCAGCCTGCTTGTTCGCCGCTTTTCGACGCCACCAGGAACACCGGCACGTCGCTGTCCTCCTCGTCGCGCTGGTACTGCGCGACTTCCTCGGCGACGTCGTCCCTGCCCCAGTAGCGGCCGATGATGTCCACGTAGTAGTCGTGGTTGAGCGGGGCGTCCGCCGCCCAGGTTTCGGCCGTCACGGTCCAGTTGGTCATGGCCTCATCTTGCGTTGGCCGTCCACTGTGATTCAGGTCACTGCAACACTGTGGGTGCGGGAAGCCAACTGGGGGCGTGATGTTCGCGGAGCTGTTCGACGAGCACGCTCAGCCGCTGCACCGATATCTGGCGCGGCGGGTGGGTGCCGACGTCGCTGACGATCTGGTCAGCGAGACCTTCCTGGAGGCGATGCGGGGCAAGCAGACCTACGACCCCGAACGCGGCAGCGTCGTCGGCTGGATCTACGGCATCGCGACGAACCTGTTGCGCGGCCACGCCAAACGCGAGACCCGGCTGTTGCGCACCGCCGAACGCTACGGCGTCGACCTCGGCGTCGCCGAGACGCTGGAGCACACGGTGGTCGCCCGCATCGACGCCCGCTCGCACCTGCGTCGCATCGCCGGCGAGCTGGCGCGGATGCACAACTCCGACCGCGACCTGCTGCTGCTCGTGTCGCTGGCAGGGCTCAGCGTCGCGGAGGCGGCCGAGGCGCTCGACCTGAACCCCGGCACCGCGAGGTCCCGGCTGCACCGTCTGCGCGCCAAGCTGAAGGAAGTGGAACATGCGTGACGTGCTGGACGACGACCTCGCCGAGCTCTACACCGTGCGGGGCACCGACGACGTGCGGCTGGCCCGGTTGCGCGAGCAGCTCTTCGCCGAGAAGCCGGTGCGCCGGTCGACGCGCTGGGCCGGCATCGCCGCGGCGGCCGTGGCGGTCGTGATGATCACCGGGCTCGTGGTGCTGCTGAGGCCGGCCGGGAGGGACGCGCCCGCCACGATGCCGACCGCGCCGGCCACCTCGTTGACCGACGCGGCAACGCTGCTGGAGATCGCCCCGGACCCGACCGCGAAGTACAAGCACGTCAAGTACCTGGTCTGGCAGACGATGACCGTCGGCAGGCCGGGCACCGAGGTGTGGGGCGCCGCGAAGCTCGAGTTCCAGATCGACGTGTGGCTGCCCACCGCGCCGGGCGGGATGGTCGTGATCAACCGCCGTCCGACCGGAGAGAAGCAGCAGATCACGGGCATTCCGGTGGAAGAGAGCCTGATGGAGACCTCGAACTACAAGGGCCCGGCGCTGTGGGGCACCTTCTGCACGAAAACGCCCTGTGAGGAGACCAGTCTCGCGCTGCCGCTCAGGGTCGATCCGGAGGAGAAGCTCGAAAGTGCCTCCTCGCGGTTGCTGTCCCCGTACACCACCGACGAGGAGAAGGCCGCGACCTACCGAGAGCTCGCCCATTCACCCGAGATTCGGTGGAACAACGGGACGGTGTCGGTCGACGGTGGCCGGACCACCTTCACCATCGACCCGGCCACCGGGCAGGTGACCGGCTCGGTGGAGACGCAGCCGGCGGACAGCCCGTTGCCGCAGGGCACCCCGTACATCACGGTCGACGTCAGCTACGAGTGGACCGATCAGCGGCCGTCGTAGGAACGCGGCAGGTACCAGGCCAGAGCGGCACGCAGCTCGACCACGTCACGCTCGCGCCGCCGCTTGGAGCGTTCGTGTGCGATCGGGAACACCCGCACCCCGCCGTGATGCGCGCCGAAGAAGCGGCGCGGTGCCGGGTCCTTCAGCCAGACGACGACCCACGGGCGTTTTTTGTGCGGCACGACCCGGACGCGGGCCAGCTCGTACCACCAGTACTGGTGGAACTTGCCGTTGCGCGTGGTGGCGATGCCCTCGCGGCTGATCTCGATCACGACCTTGCTGCGGGCGGCGGCGCTGAAGAACCGCACGGCGCGCACCACCAGCACGCAGAACGCGGCCAGCGCCAGCAGCTGGGTGGCGCCGTTGGCGTGCGCGGCGGGGTCGGCGATCGCGGCGGCCAAAAGCCCTGCGGCCAGGTTCGTCAGGCCCCACGCGAACGGCACGATCCGCGACGTCGAGAACGTCGCGGCCGCGGGCGTCATCGGCGCGGGCAGCTTCGAGGTCGGCGGCTTCGGCGTGACCACGGCGGCGATCAGACGCGTCACCTCGGTCGGCTCCGGGCGCTTCGAGGGATCCCGGTGCATGCACTTCTGCACCAACGGACGCAGCGCCTTGGGCACGCCGTCCAGGTCGGGCTCGCCGTGAGCCGCCCGGTAGAGCAAAGTCGCGGTCGGTCCCTCGCCGAACGGCCCCTTGCCGGTCGCGGCGTAGACCAGAACCGCGCCAAGAGCGAAGACGTCGGAAGGACACCCCACCTCCTGGCCGGTGATCTGCTCGGGCGACAGGAAGCCGGGCGTGCCGAACACCATGCCGGTCTCGGTCAGCGCCGTGTGCTCCATCGCGCGCGAGATGCCGAAGTCGATCACGCGTGGCCCGTCGGCGCCCAGCAGCACGTTGGACGGCTTCAGGTCGCGGTGCACCAGCCCGGCGCGGTGGATCGCGGTCAGGGCCTCGGCAAGTCCTTCAGCCAGGCGGCGCAGGTGGTGCTCGGGCAGCGGCCCGTGTCGTTCGATCGCCTCCTGCAGCGTCGGACCGGGCACGTACTCCGTGGCCATCCACGGGCGAGGCGCGCGCGTGTCCGCGTCCACGACGGCGGCGGTGCCGGCCGAGCCGACCGCGCGGGCCATCTGCACCTCGCGGCGGAAGCGTTCGCGGAAGCGCGGGTCGTCGGCGAGCTCGGCTCGGGCGACCTTCACGGCGACCTGGCGTCCGTCGCTGCCTTGGCCCAGGTAGACAGTTCCCATGGCACCACGACCAAGCCTGCCGAGCAGCAGGTAGTCGCCTATGCGTTGGGGTTGGTCCACCTTCACCGGATCGAGGGTAGCGGGAGTTGGGCGCGAATCCTCACATCTGAGTAGATCTACGTATCGTTGTCACCCATGGGTCGGACCCGCTTGTACCGCAACGGCGAACTCGTGGACCACGGGTTCCCGCTCACCGACGTCGCGCGCCACCTCGAGGATCCCGCCGCGGTGGTGTGGTTCGACCTCTGCTCGCCGTCGGAAGACGAGATAGGTCTGCTCCGCACCGAACTGGGCCTGCACGAGCTCGCGATCGAGGACGCACTGGGTGAACGCCAGCGCCCCAAGCTCGACCGCTACCCGAGCCACCTGTTCCTCACGGTCTACGCGGCCGAGTACGACCATGAGATCAAGACCACGGAGGTCGACGTCTTCGTCACCGG
>JAVXWK010000709.1:0-3955 GCA_032230575.1 Pseudonocardiales bacterium
GCGCCAGGTACTCGGCCAGCGCGGTCCGCAGCTCGATCCGCCCCTGCGGATCACCCGGCCCGAACGCCTCCGCCGGCGCCGCCATCAACGCCCGGCGCGTCGACCGGATCCACTCAGTGCGCGGGAACTCCGTGACGTCCGGCGCGCTCTCGGAGAGATCGAACTGCACAGCTGAGCCGATGATCCGCCGCGTCTTCGGCAGTGGCGGCGCGACCCGTTGCGCCACAACGGTTCCCGAACCCTGCCGCGCGGTCAGCCACCCTTCCGCGACGAGCTCCGCGTACGCCTCGGCCACGGTGTTCCGCGCGATCCCCAGGTCAGCCGCCAAAGACCGCGAGGCGGGCAGACGGGTGCCGGGAGGCAGGCGTGCCGAACGGACCGCCTCCCGCAGCGACGCCGTCAACCGGTGCCGCAGGCCACCCGGACCGGACAGGTCCAGGTGGAAGTCAAGATTGGCCCACGATTCCACGACTGAATTGCACCACGCCCAGGGCCAATCCGCGTCATAGGTTTGCTGCATGACGAACCGCATCGACCTCGCCAAGAAGGCCCCGAAGGTCTACCGCGCCATGATCGCTCTGGACGCCGCCGCCGGCGAGGGCATCGACCCGCAGCTGGCCGAACTGGTCAGGATCCGGGCCTCCCAGCTGAACCACTGCGCCTACTGCCTGAACATGCACACGGTCGACGCGCGCAAGGGTGGCGAGTCCGAGGCCCGCATCTACCTCCTCAGCGCGTGGGAGGAGGCCGGCGACATCTACACGGAGAAGGAGCAGGCCGCGCTGCGCCTCACCGAGGCCATCACGGTCCTGAGCAGCCACGAGTACGTCAGCGACGAGGTCTACGAGCGCGCCGCGAAGCATTTCGGCGACGAGGAACTGGCCCAGCTCATCTCGTTGATCTTCACCATCAACTCGTGGAACCGGATCGCGGTGTCCACCCGGTCGAAGCCCGACGTCCGATGACCGAGCCGAGAGGGTGACTTTCGGGCACACTCCGTTGACCCTCGCAGTGGCGGTTAGTAAGTTTCCCACGTGTCCACTGAGAGCAGTGCCGAGTCCAGTCCGCTGGTGAAGATCCGGTCGTTGCTGCCGGGGCTCGCGCGCGCCGAGCAGCGCGTCGCGAAGGTGGTCCTGGAGAACCCGGGGACGGTCGCGCACCGCAGCATCACCGAGGTCGCCGAGGAGGCGGGCACGAGTGAGACCACGGTGACGCGGTTCTGCAAGGCCATCGGTGTCGGTGGATATCCGGAACTGCGCATCGCGCTCGCCGCGGACACCGCTCGCAGCCAGGCCAGGGCCAACCACGACATGGGCGGCGACATCGGGCCGGGCGACGACCTCAAGCAGGTCGTCGGCAAGGTCGCGTTCGCCGACGCCCGCGCCGTCGAGGAGACCGCCGAGCAGCTCGACATCGAGGCGCTCGACAAGGTCGTCCAAGCGGTCGCGGGCGCCCGTCGTGTCGACGTCTACGGCTTCGGTGCCAGCGCTTTCGTGGCGTTCGACCTGCAGCAGAAGCTGCACCGCATCGGCCTGACCTGCTTCGCGTGGAACGACACGCACATCGCGCTGACCTCCGCTGCCGTCCTGACCGCCGCGGACGTCGCCGTCGGCATCTCGCACACCGGCTCGACCGTGGAAACCGTCGAGGCCCTGCGCGTCGCTCGCGAGACCGGCGCCACGACCGTCGCGCTGACGAACTTCCCGCGCTCGCCCATCACCGAGGTCGCCGACCACGTGCTGACGACGGCCGCGCGCGAGACCACGTTCCGCTCCGGCGCGATGGCCAGCCGCATCGCGCAGCTCACCGTGATCGACTGCCTGTTCATCGGCGTCGCCCAGCACCACGTCGACTCGGCGAAGACGGCGCTGGAGGCGACCTACGAAGCGGTGTCCGGCCACCGGCTCGGCGCGAGACCAGACGGCCGTCGACGACCGCGGGAGACGACTAAATGATCTCCCCCCGGAACGGTGTGGTGGTGCGCGTGGAATCTCCGACGGAGCAACGGAACCCCCGCACGGCCGACATCGACCGGGTCCCCACGATCGACGTGCTGCGGATGATCAACGACGAGGACCGCACGGTTCCGTCAGCGGTCGCCGCGGCACTGCCGGAGCTGGCTCGCGCGGTCGACCTCGGCGTCACCGCGATCATGTCGGGCGGCCGCGTCCACTACGTCGGCGCGGGCACGTCCGGGCGGCTGGCGACGCTGGACGCGGCCGAGCTGGTGCCCACGTTCAACGTCCCGGCCGACTGGTTCGTCGCCCACCACGCGGGCGGCTCCGAGGCCCTCGTCCGTGCGGTCGAAGAGGTCGAGGACTGCTCCGGCGCGGCCCAGATCCGCCGGCACGCCACCGCGAAAGACCTGGTCGTGGGCGTCACGGCGTCCGGGCGCACGCCGTTCGTGATCGGTGCGCTGGAAGAGGCGCAAGCGCTTGGCGCCCACACCGTGCTGGTGTCGAACAACGCCTCGGTGCCGATCACGCCGGACGTGCTCGTCGCGCTGGACACCGGCCCGGAAGCCATCGCCGGATCGACGCGGATGAAGGCGGGATCGGCCCAGAAGCTGGTCCTGACGTCGTTCTCCACCGCGGTGATGATCAAGCTCGGCCGCACCTACTCGAACCTGATGGTCAGCATGCGGGCGACGAACGCGAAGCTGCGCGGCCGGACGATCCGGATCCTGCACGAGGCCACCGGGCTCCCCGAGAACGACTGCGCGCAGGCGTTGGCGGACGCGGCCGGTGACCTGAAGGTCGCCCTGGTGCACCTGCTCTCGGGCGAACCGACCGAACGTGCGGCCGCTGCTCTGGAGGACACCAAGGGCCACGTCCGCAACGCCCTGGACCGGCTAGCCGGGTAGCACGGGTCGCCACGGGATCGGCGTCGACAGCACCATCGCGCTCGACGTCTCCCCGTGCGCGGCCAGCCGGACGAGCAGCCGTTCCAACTCGATGATCGACGTCGTGACCACCTTCACCACCGAGCAGATCTCTCCGGTCAGCCGCACCACTTCGACCACCTCCGGAACGTCGTCGAGCAACTCCGGATGGACCGTGATGCACCGCGGGCCGTAGCACTTCATGCGCACCAACGCGACGACTGGACGCCCGACGACGGTGGGGTCGACCACGGCGCGATAGCCGGTGATCGCGCCCATGTTCTCGAGCCGGCGGACCCGTTGGGCGACCGTCGGCGGTGACACGTGCACGCGGCGTGCGAGTTCGTTGTACGACAGGCGCGCATCCTCTTGGAGTGCCTCCAACAGGGCCTTGTCGACATCGTCCAGCATGAACGCAAAGCTACTCCGCGTTCTGTTTTGTGTTTGAAAGAAGTTCGGGCCGAACGCCTTTCGTCGCCCATTCAGGTGACAAGGCCCAGGCAGGACGATTGAAGGCATGAGCTGCCCCGTGTCCCCCAAGCTGGATTTCGGCGGCACCACGCCGTACGAGGACTACGTGCACGCGTCGGTGTTGCACACCCTTCAACAGCAGTGGTCCAAGGACCCGCGCGAGATGTCGTTCCTGGTCATCACGCAGGTCATGGAGCTGTACTTCGGCCTGCTCTGCTTCGAGTGGCGGCAGGCTCAGACCGAGCTCCGCGCGGACGACCTGCGCGCGGCCGTGCGAACACTGCGCAGGTCGGATCTGCACCTGCAGGCGTTGTCGGCGGCGTGGCGACCGATCGCGCGCATGACACCCACCGAGTTCAACTCGTTCCGCGACGCGCTCGGCGAGGGTTCCGGCTTCCAGTCGGGCATGTACCGCGAGATGGAGTTCCTGCTCGGCGAGAAGTCCGCGTCGATGCTCGTGCCGCACCGCGCGGTGCCGGCGATGCACGCGCAGCTGGAGGAGTCGCTCGGAAAGCCCTCGCTGTACGACGACGTGCTGGCCGCGCTCAAGCGCAGGGGTTTCGAGATCCCAGCCGAGGTCCTCGAACGCGACCTCACCAAGGC
>JAVXWK010000731.1:0-3754 GCA_032230575.1 Pseudonocardiales bacterium
GGCGCCATTCGCCGGCGCGCCTCGACCTTGCCCGAATCCTCCTCGATCTCTGCCCTTCTCACCCCTGGCGTAGCGGTTGCCCTCCGTTCAATGGTGGGTTGGTTCGTGTGGTCGGGCTGGGACTCGGGGGCCGATAGGCTTGGTTTCAGGCAACACTGAAGAAATAGAGAGAAAGAAGAAAGTGTCCCGCCACCCACTGTCCACCCCGGAGCCACCGCGACCAGGCAGACTCGGGTTCGTGACCCACCCGTACCTCGCAGGCCCGCACCCCAGGGCGTTCGCTCACCGCGGCTGGCACGTCGGCGACCTCAGCGGCATGGAGAACTCGCTGAGCTCGTTCCGGCGGGCCGTGACCGAGGGATACCGGTACATCGAGACCGATGTTCACGCGACGAGCGACGGAGAGGTCGTGGTGCACCACGACCACACGCTCGACCGGACCACGGACGGGCAAGGAAAGGTCTCGGAGCTGCCGTGGACCGAGGTGCGGATGGCACGGGTCGGCGGGCGAGAGCCGATCGCGCGGCTGGCGGACGTGCTGGAGGAGCTGCCCGACACGTTCTTCAACATCGACGTGAAGAGCGAAAGCGCGGTCGAGCCGATCCTGAACCTGTTGCGCAAGGCCAAGTCGTTGCACCGGGTGTGCCTGGCGAGCTTCTCGGACAACCGGCTCGCACGGCTGCGCCGCAAGGGCGGGCCCGAGCTGCTGACGTCGATGGGGCCGCGCAGTGCCGGAGCGTTGTGGGCGGCCGGACGGATTCCGTTCGCCGGGCTGGCGGTGCGCGGGCAGGTGGCGCAGGTGCCGGTGAGCCAGGGGCGGCTCACCCTGGTGGACAAGAGGTTCGTCCAGGCGGCACACCGCAGGGACCTCGAAGTGCACGTGTGGACGATCGACGACGCGGACGACATGCGGGCGTTGCTGGATCTCGGCGTCGACGGGCTGGTGACCGACAGGCCTGACGTGTTGAGGGAAGTACTCCGGTCGCGCGGTACCTGGTAACAGGTTGGACAGTCGATCATCGGCCGTCTCGGCGGACAAGTACAGTCCGCCGACATGAAGGTCAAGGGCGACGACGCCGCCGACGCCAGCAAGACCAAGCGACGTCGCGAACAGCGCGGCTGGGTCTGGTACGACGTGGCCAACTCCGTGTTCCCCACGTCGGTTGTCACTGTTTTCTTCTCGCTGTACCTCACGAGCATCGCGACGAACGCCGCCAAGGCCGACACGGCGCTCAACGGGGCGACTCCCTGTGCGAACGACAGCGCGTTCGACCACTGCGACGTCACGTTCCTCGGGGCCCACTTCCCCGCCGGATCCCTCTGGGGCTACCTGCTGTCGGTGGCGACCGTGATCCAGGTCCTCGTGCTGCCGGTCATGGGCGCCATCGCCGACCGCACGCAGAACAAGAAGAAGATGCTCGCCTCCTTCGCCTTCACCGGGTCCGCGGCCACCATCGCCCTCGCGACCGTGTCCGGCACCAACTGGACGCTCGGCGTGCTGTTCTTCGTCATCGCCAACATCGGCTACGGCGCCAGCGTCGTCGTCTACTACGCCTTCCTGCCCGAGATCGCGACACCCGACGAACGCGACGCGCTGTCCAGCCGCGGCTGGGCGTTCGGATACCTGGGCGGCGGTGTCGCGCTCGCGATCCAGCTCGGCATCACGCTGTCGGCCGACTCCCTCGGCATCACGTCCGGCGACGCCGCGCGCATCGCGTTCGTCATCTCCGGCGTGTGGTGGGCGGCCTTCACGTTCATCCCGCTGACCCGCCTCACCGAGCACCAGAGGCCGCACGGCGACGAGCACGGCGGCTCGGTGGTCTCCGCGGGCTTCAAGGAGCTCGGCACGACCCTCAAGCAGGCCAAGGCATTCCCGCTCACGCTCGCGTTCCTCGGCACGTACCTGATCTACACCGACGGCATCGCGACCGTGGCGAACGTGTCGGCGCAGTACGGCAGCGTCGAGCTGAAGTTCGAACAGAAGACGCTGATCACGGTGATCCTGATCGTCCAGTTCGTCGCGTTCATCGGCGGCGTGCTACACGGCTTCGTCGCCAAGCGGATCGGCGCGAAGAAGACGATCCTCGGCTCGCTCGTGGTGTGGATCGTCGTGATCACCGCGGCGTTCTTCGTCAAGGCCGGCGACGAGATGCAGTTCTACCTCGTCGCGGCCGGCATCGGCATCGTGCTCGGCGGCACGAACGCCTTGTCCCGCAGCCTGTTCAGCCAGATGGTGCCGCCCGGCCGCGAGGCGCAGTACTTCTCGCTCTACGAGGTCGGCGAGCGCTCCACCAGCTGGCTCGGCCCGCTGGTGTTCGCCGGGGTCGGCCAGGCCACCGGCAGCCTGCGGCCCGCCATCCTCGCCCTGATCATCTTCTTCGTCGCCGGCTTCATCCTGCTGACCTTCGTGCCCGTCCGCAGGGCCATCAAGGCAGTGGGGAACGCAGAACCGACGCTCGTCTGACCGGTGCGGCGGCGCTGACCACCAGCAGCGCCACCGCCACCACCAGGTACATCGTGTACTCCGGCAGCACGGGCAGGTACGTGATGACCGCCGATCCCCCGAACGCCACCGCGAACACCGACAAGGCGCGCCCCAGCAGCGCGTCGCCGCGCACGTGGGCGTAGATCCGCAGGCCCAGCACCGCGGCCGCGAGCACGACCACGCCGCTTCCCATGACAACCAGGTCGGCCAGGCCGAGCACCACCGCTCCCCCGGCCCACCACACCAAGGGCCGCACGGGCGGCTTCGGCGCGTCCTCGTGGAAACCCAGGCACAGGCACACCAGCGTCAAGATCGACGGCAGGTGCCACAGCACCGACCACACGGTCGGCTGAACCTGGAAGAACTGGGTCAGCCAGACCACCAACGTCAGCGCGTACGTCACCTTCGCCCACGTGCGCTGCCCCCTCAGCAGCAACACGAACGCCACCACGGGCATGAAGTGACTCAGCATCACCCACGGCGGCTGTGGCACGAACTCCGGCATCGAACGCACGAGGATCTCGCTGCGCACCGTCAACGCGATGTAGGTGAAGGTCAGCAGCAACCCGAGCACACCCAGCCACCGCACCACCCCGCCCAGCCGCAACGCCCCCACCGGCGCACTGACGGCCGCGAACCGCGTCCGCACGGCCAGACCCAGCATCGCGAACGTCTCGCCCCAGCCCGGCCAGCTGTGCTCCAGGTCGAGCTCGTCCGTGCGCTCGATCAGGAACAGCCCGACCATCTCCTCCTCGCGGTCCTGCCGGTACCACTTCGGCAGCACCTTGAGCAGCAACCGGTACCGGCGCTCCAGGTTGGTGGTCATGACAGCCGCGGTTTCCGGACCGGCGCGAGCGCACTGATCACCAGCACCACCGCGAACGGCAACGCGACGATCAGCACCTCTCCCCCGGCCAGCAGGAACGCCATCGGCGCCAGCAGCAGCACCCCGAACAACGACAACGCACGCCCCAGCACGAAGTCACCACGCACGAACGCCACCACCCGCACGACCACCGTGATCAGCGCGATCACGATCAGCACAAGCCCGGTCGCGAACCCGCCGGCGACACCGAGCAGCACCGCTCCCCCGCCCCACCACAGCAGCCTCCTGGCGGGCGGAGTCGGCGCGTCCCGGTGGAAACCCAGGCACAGACACCCGAACGTCACCAGCGACGGCAGCTGGAACGCGCTCCACATCAGCACGTACCTGTACTCCCCCAGCGACGCCACCGCCAGCAGTACCGGAGCGAACGCCGCGACCTTCGC
>JAVXWK010000735.1:0-3956 GCA_032230575.1 Pseudonocardiales bacterium
CCGCGGACGGCCGGGTCCGGCGAGGACGCAACGGCAGGCCGCAGGCCGGCCATCCGAGGGGCTTCGCTGCGAAGTGCGGCACTCAGCGCGGCAAGCGCGCCAGGGCCCAGCACGGTGTCGGCGTCAAGGTAGATCTCGATTCCCGGCTCGGCGGCCGCCGAACCGGTGGTGAGGGCCACGTGCTTACTGGTGGCCGCGATCTGGAGGACCTCGACCCGGTGGCCAAGCGAGGTGGCGAGACCTCGGAAGCCGCGGGCGACGTCCACGGTGCGGTCAGTGCACCCGTTGGCCACGACGATGACCCGCAGCGCGGCGACCCCCGGCTGCGTCAGCACCGACCACAGGCAGGCCCCGAGCGTGGCCTCCTCGTCCTGCGCCGGGATCACCACGCTGACGGACTCGGTCACCTGATCCTCACCTCGACACTATCCCGGACGTACGAGCGTGGCCGGGCCCCGACGGTTTCCGGACGGACTGAGCCGTGCTCGTCAACGACGGGTTGGGCTCTCGATCAATGTCGGGCGACGACGGATTCGACTTCACGACTCCCGCGCAAGTGGGCCAAGCGCCGTGCACTTGACGATTCCCCATTCTTTCTCGCGACCGGCCGATGGCCGTGGCCATCCGCTGCAGTCGCCCTCAAAGCCCGTCTGGGCGTCAGCATTCGGATGATTTGAAATCCGAACGCAAGAAGTCCCCGACTCGGTGCGTTCCTCGAATGTGAGGGCCTCTGCGTCTTCCGGATGGCGCTGGGAGGCGTCGCAGATCATGATCAATCCAATGCGGTTCCTTGGGCTCGCCACGTTGGCCCTCGCCCTGTCGGCGGCTGCGGGTGCCAGCGCGGCCTCGGCCGAGACGCTCATGCTCGACACGCACGAGGTGACTTCCGCGTCGGACCACTTCGCCGGTCCCGTGAGTACCCAGCAGGCGCTGGATCCCAGCCGTCTATACACCGTCGACATCCAGGGGACGTTCAGTACCTGGCCGGCGAGCAAGTGGCTCCAGAACGGGGCCTGCGACGGCGGATCAACGAACACCCTGCCGATGTTCCCCTCCAACGGCGTGACCAACGGCACGGTCGGCCAGGACGCCGAGGGCACGTTCCGCACCCCGGTCGGTGCAGGGACCTGCCCCGCCGGGCCCAGCCACTTTGACCACATGCAGATGGACTTCGGCACGGGTTGGCGCTACCAGACGCCCATCGGGGGCCCGTACGTCCCTACCGTCGCTGGGAAGCACGTCTACCGGCACCTGCTCCCGGGCGGCGGAATCGCCGGAGCCTTCCAGTTCGCCTTCCAGCTCCGCGACGGTGGCTCGCTCGCCGATAACTACGGGCAGTTGAAGATCACCGTCAAGCCCGTCAAGCAGGGCTGCGAGGAGACTTACAAAGCGTACGCGGCGGGTGCGAACGAGCGGACGCTCCGGAGCAACGTCTACAAGAAGACGCGCGACACGTTCCGTGCGGCGCGGGCCGCCTATCGCTCGGGCGGCAGCCAGGCGGCCATGGATTCGGCGAACACGACGATGAACGTCGCTCGCGCCCGCTTCGTGGCGGCGCGGGCCGCGGCCGCCGACAAGCGAAGCGCGAATCTCGCCTGCCTCGGCTAACCATTCGTGGCACGCCATGAAGCACCGAGGGGCCCCGTTCGCGGGGCTCTTCTTTCGTTCCCCTTGACGGCTTCCCTATTCCTTCTCGCGACCGGCCGATAACCGTAGCCATCCACTGCTGTCGCCCGCGAAGTGCTGCATCGTGTTGTCCTCGATCACGACGTCGGTCGAGACGGCGGTCTGGGGCGGCCCGGTGACGCCGTACTTGCAGTCATGGATCACGCTCGATTCGATCGTGATCCGCTTGGATCCGCTGCGGATCGTCACGAAGGTCGACCCCGGGCGGGTGACCGTGGCTGTCAGGCTCCCGCGGGTCATCACGAGCGACGTCAGGGCTCCGTCCGCCGGCCGGTCGGCGGGAACTCCTCGAACGTGAAGGTCGCCGCACCCGCGGCGCCGGACAGAGCGAGGGGGACGGCCCCGCGAAAAAGGCAGCCGCGACCAGCGACCGCCGGAGCCTTTGATGCCTCACCATCAAGCACTTCTCCTCACGCGGACGTTCGGGTCAGTCACCGAACGTCTGGGGGCGGGCGGGAATTGACGTCCTCATCAATGCGCCGGTCCCCGCCGGGAACCGGCTTTTCGACGTCGCGGAAGAAAACGTGAGGAGTTCCCGTTGGGTGCACGTCCGTAGTTTCGTCGTATCTGTGAGGAGGCGCCATGCGTCGCAGTGCAAGCAGGAGCGGGGTGATCGTCGGCGTGCTCGCCGCGATCTGCGCCCTCGCCATAGTCCCGTCCGCGTTCGCCGCGGCACCCATCGATTCCCCGGTCCCGGATTCGGTGATCGTCAAGAAGGACGGTCTGGAGTGGGTGTGGGCCTCCGCATGCTCAGTCGGCGACCGGTGCGGGTTCACCATCAAGGTCGGCAAGGACGGGTTCAACTACGCCACGCCCGCACAGTGGGCCCAGCGCCCGGCGATCTCCGCCTTTGCGGACACCCAGATCTGCGCCGCGCCGTACTTCACCGTCCAGTACCCGGAGTGCAACTGGAGCGATCCGTACTACCACGACGGCTACTACTACAACGGCGCGTATGGCTCGGCGCCGTTCGGCGGTCTTCCCGGCGGCGACGACGGCCTGACGCCGGTCTACCACGCGTCGGAGATCTGGCTCGTCCGTGGATCCGCCGCTCGCCGCTCGCGCTGCGCGGCCGAGCTGGACGTCTACGCCGCCAAGGTGGCGCTGCGCACGGCGGCCAACGCGGCCTTCGAAGCGGCCAAGCAGGTCGAGCGCGACGCTCGGGCGGCCTACTACGCCGACCGCAGCCCGGAGAACGCGGCGGTCTGGAACGAGGCGATCACGAACCGCCTGGCTGCGAACGAGCTCTACCAGGCGGCCAAGCAGGCGGCCGACGCGGCGCTCGCCGCTCGCAAGAGCTGCCTGAACCCGCCGGCGCTGCGCCTCTCGCGCCGCGTCGCGCAGAACCCGATCACGCTGGCGAGCAACCAGTAGCCGCGCGCCGCGCCTGGCCGCGGCACGCTTCCAAGCACCGAGGGGCCCCGTTCGCGGGGCCCCTCTTTTTCGTTCCCCTTGACGGCTTCCCTACACTTTGCGGCGACCGGCCGATAGCCGTAGCCATCCACTGCAGTCGCCCTCCGCGCCACATACGGGGAGGGCCGGATGGGGTCCGTGAGCGCCGGTCCGCCCTCCACGGGGGTACTGGCTACCCCTGTGCTATGTTGCTTGGTCGCGCTCTCTCCGGCAACGGATGACGAGCGCGTGCTCCCCCTCCTGAAGAACCTCGAGTCCCGCTGAGGAGTCACCCAGTCTTGGCCTCTGCCCCTGTTCGCCGTAAGCGCCGTACCTTTGCCCGCCTCGACACGGTTGCGGACGTCCCCAACCTGATCGACATCCAGAAGAAGTCGTTCGACTGGCTGGTCAACACCGAGACGGGCGGCCTGCGGGAGACGATCAACGACATCTCCCCGATCGAGGACTACACGGGCAACCTGGCCGTGGACTTCGGTGAGTTCCGCTTCGACAACCCGGTGGCATCGCTCGAGGAGTGCCGCGAGAAGGATTTGACCTACGCGCGCCCGCTGACCGTCACGGTCGCGTTCGTGAACCGGGAGACGGGCGAGATCCGCGAGCAGTCGGTGTTCATGGGCGACTTCCCGTGGATGACCGAGCGGGGCACCTTCATCATCAACGGCACCGAGCGCGTCGTGGTCACGCAGCTGGTCCGTTCCCCGGGCGCCTACCTGATGGAGCCCAAGGACGTCGAGAAGCAGATGTTCGTCGGCAACCTGATGCCGGCCCGCGGCTCCTGGCTCGAGCTCGAGATCGACAAGAAGGGCAAGGTCTTCGTCCGCATCGACCGCAAGCGCAAGCTGCCGGTCACGGTCCTG
>JAVXWK010000770.1:0-5816 GCA_032230575.1 Pseudonocardiales bacterium
GTCGGCCGGATCGAGATCACCAAGGAGTCGCCGGACCAGGAGCACTGGCAGTCCCAGGTGTTCGACCCGACCTCGCTGGTCGACGGCATCGAGCCTTCGGACGACCCGGTCCTCGCGGCTCGCAGCACGATCTACGCGGTCTCGTACGACCGTCGCTCGCACCAGCGCTGATGCGAAAGGCCCGCCGGCGACGTGCCGGCGGGCCTCTCGGACGTTCTGGGTACTAGCCGACCACGGTCCAGGTGTCCTTGCCGTGCAACAGCTTGCCGAGGTCCGCGGCCTTCGCGGACTTGGCCTCGTTGACCTGCGCCCGCGCGCTGTCGTCGTACGTCGGCCTGTCCGCACGCCGGAACACACCGGTCACGGTGTGCGAGAGGTCCTGCGTCGACAGCCGCGAGAGCGCGAACGACAGGTTCAGGTCCGACGCGTCGTGAATCACGATGTCCGAAGCGTCCACGTCCGCGGACTTCGCGACCGCGAGCCCGAAGCCCTCGCGGGTCACGCAGTACTCGCCCTCACGACCGAAGCGGATCGGCTCGCCGTCGACCACGTTGATGATGCGGCGGGAAGCCTCGTCGGCGTCCTTCAGCACGTCGAACGCGCCGTCGTTGAAGATCGGGCAGTTCTGGTAGATCTCGACGAGCGCCGAACCGCGGTGCTCGGCCGCCTGACGCAGCACCGAGGTCAGACCTGCCTTGTCCGAGTCGAGTGCCCGGCCCACGAACGAGGCCTCCGCGCCCAGTGCCAGCGACACCGGGTTGAACGGGTGGTCCAGCGACCCGGCCGGGGTCGACTTGGTGACCTTGCCTTCCTCGGAGGTCGGCGAGTACTGGCCCTTGGTCAGGCCGTAGATCCGGTTGTTGAACAGCAGGATCTTGAGGTTCACGTTGCGCCGCAACGTGTGGATCAGATGGTTGCCGCCGATGGAGAGCGCGTCACCGTCACCGGTCACCACCCACACGCTCAGGTCCGGCCGCGACACGGCGAGACCCGTGGCGATGGCCGGCGCACGGCCGTGGATGGAGTGCATGCCGTAGGTGTTCATGTAGTACGGGAAACGGGACGAACACCCGATACCCGAGACGAACACGATGTTCTCGCGCTTCAGACCCAGCGACGGAAGGAACGACTGCATGGTGTTGAGCACGATGTAGTCGCCGCAGCCGGGGCACCAGCGGACTTCCTGGTCCGACTTGTAGTCCCTGGCCGTCTGCTTCTCGTCGGTGGTGGGAACTCCGGTCAGTCCCGGAATCCCGAGGTCGATCGCTGTCACGCCGACACCCCCTTGATCACGTCAGCGAGCACGTCCTGCAGCTCTTCCGCCTTGAACGGCAAGCCCTGCACCTTGGTGTACGACATCGCGTCCACCAGATACCTCGCCCTCAACAGCAACGCCAGCTGACCCAGGTTCATTTCCGGCACGATCACCTTGTCGTACTTGCGAAGCACTTCACCCAGGTTCTTGGGGAACGGGTTGAGGTGCCGCAGGTGAGCGTGCGCGACCGGCAGGCCGAGCTTGCGGACGCGGCGGGCGGCCGCGCCGATCGGGCCGTAGGACGAACCCCAGCCCACGACCAGGACCTTCGCCTCGCCACTCGGGTCGTCGACCTCGACGTCCGGCACCTCGATGCCGTCGATCTTCGCCTGGCGCAGGCGGACCATCCGGTCGTGGTTCTCCGGGTCGTAGGAGATGTTGCCGGTGACGTCCTGCTTCTCCAGACCGCCGATGCGGTGCTGCAGACCAGGAGTACCGGGCACCGCCCACGGACGGGCCAGCGTCTCGGGGTCGCGCGAGTACGGCTGGAAGTTCTCCGGGTCCGTCGCGAACTCGACGCCGAGATCCGGCAGCGAGTCGACGTCCGGGATCAGCCACGGCTCGGAACCGTTCGCGACCGCGCCGTCGGAGAGGAACAGCACGGGCGTGCGGTACTTCAGCGCGATCCGGCACGCGTCGAGCACGGCGTCGAAGCAGTCCGACGGAGACTGCGGCGCGACGATCGGCACCGGCGACTCGCCGTTGCGGCCGAACATCGCCTGCAGCAGGTCGGCCTGCTCGGTCTTCGTCGGCAGACCGGTGGACGGGCCACCGCGCTGCACGTCGATCACCAGCAGCGGCAGCTCGGTCATCACCGCGAGGCCGATGGTCTCGGACTTCAGCGCGATGCCGGGGCCGGACGTCGACGTCACGCCGAGCGCACCGCCGTAGGACGCGCCGAGGGCGATGCCGATGCCCGCGATCTCGTCCTCTGCCTGCACCGTGGTGATGTCGAAGTTCTTGTGCTTGCTGAGCTCGTGCAGGATGTCCGACGCCGGCGTGATCGGGTACGTGCCGAGCACGACGGGCAGCTTCGAGCGCTGCGCCGCCGCGACGATGCCGTACGCCGTCGCCGTGTTGCCGGTGATCTGGCGGTACGTGCCGACGTTCAGCTTCGCGGGCGCGACCTCGTACGTGACCGCGAAGGCTTCCGTGGTCTCGCCGTAGTAGTAGCCGGCGCGGAACGCCAGGACGTTGGCCTCGGCGATGTCGGGCTTCTTCGCGAACTTCTCGCGCAGGAACCGTTCCGTGCCCTCGGTCGGCCGGTGGTACATCCACGAGAGAAGGCCCAGCGCGAACATGTTCTTCGCGCGCTCGGCGTCCTTCTTGCCGAGTCCGGTCTCCTCCAGCGCGCCGATGGTCATCGTCGCCATGGCGACCTTGTGCACCTGGAACTTCTCGAGCGAGTCGTCTTCCAGCGGGTTCGAGTCGTACCCGACCTTCGTCAGGTTCCGCTTGGTGAACTCGTCGGTGTTGACGATGAGGATGCCGCCGTCCGGCAGGTCGACGACGTTGGCCTTGAGGGCGGCCGGGTTCATCGCCACGAGCACGTCCGGGCGGTCACCGGGCGTCAGGATGTCGTAGTCGGCGAAGTGGAGCTGGAACGACGAAACGCCGGGGAGGGTGCCCTGGGGTGCGCGGATCTCGGCGGGGAAGTTGGGCTGCGTGGCGAGGTCGTTGCCGAACGCCGCCGCTTCCGACGTGAACCGGTCTCCGGTGAGCTGCATGCCATCACCGGAGTCGCCGGCGAACCGGATCACGACGCGATCCAGCTTGCGGGTCTCAGTGCTCATTCCTACGCCGATACCTCTCTCCAAGGGTGGCTGTGCCCCACCACGAGGGTAGTCGCCACGACCGCCCGCCAGACGGGCCGCGTACCACTAGGCGAGACAAACTGTCCCATCTGCCGTACCGGGTTCTTAACTAGACGGTAAGCACAGCACTACCAGCGGATACCCGAATGCGGCAGACGTCACCCTCAATACCTGTTACCCAAGGTAACACCTAACGACCGCTGATCCGAGCCTTCATCGCGGCAAGCCTGGCAGCGAACTCTGGAGTGTCGATCGAAGCGACCTGTGGCCGCAGCTCGGTCTCGACCGCGTCCGCGTGGTCGTGCATTGCATCGGTCGCCCGCATCGTCGCCTTGATGGTCCGCACGAGTGCTGCTGGTGCCTCGGCAGCGGCCTTGGCCAGCTCTTTTGCTACTGCGAGTGGGTCTTCGGCCTTGACGTAGGCAAGACCTTTCGCCACGGCCTGGTCCGCGTCCAAGATCTGTCCGAAGAGCGTCATGGCCGTCGCCGTCTGCGCGTTGGTGATCTTCTGCAACATCCACGTCATGCCGCCGCCGGGGTGGATGCCGAGCTGGAGGAACCGCGCGTCGAACCGCGCTTTCGGCCCGGCGATCCGCACATCCGCCGCGAGCGCGAGGTTCAGCCCGGCGCCCACCGCGGCCCCGTTGACGGCCGCGATGGTGGGAATGGTGGCGTTGGCCACGGCGAGGAACCCCCGATAGATGTTCCTGAGGCCCTCGTCCTTGGAGTTGCCGAGCTGAGTGAGGTCCGCGCCCGCGCAGAACGCCGGCGGCGCGCCCGTGATGATCAGCGCGTTGGCTTCCTGCTCTGCTTGCGCGACCTTGTCCGCGAGCTCGTTGGACAGGTCGATCGTCAGGGCGTTGCGCCGCTCCGGATCGTTGATCGTGATCACGGCGATGGAATCGTTGTGCTCCAGCAGAACCTCAGCCATGGCCCGGACTCTAGGGGGCCAGCGGCCGGTCCAGGAGCCGGGACAGCACCACCGTGGACACCGTCCGGTCGATGATCTCCACAGCCCGCAGCCTCTCCAGCGCGGTCTCCAGGTGGTGGATGTCGGCAGCCCTCAGGTGCACGATCGCGTCCGCCGCCCCTGACACCGTGTAAGCCGCGCTGACCTCGGCCATCGGCTCCAGCCGGTGCTGGATGTCGTGCGGCGCCACGTTCCCCTTGCAGTGCACCTCCACGAACGCCTCGGTACCCCACCCGAGCGCCTCCGGGTCCACCACCGCCGTGAACCCCCTCAGGACCCCGCTGTCCAGGAGTTTGTCCACCCGCCGCTTCACCGCGGGAGCGCTCAAACCGACCTCCTTGCCGATCTCCGCGTAGCTCGATCGGGCGTTCGCCATGAGACACGAAATGATTCGCTGGTCGATGCTGTCCACACGCAACATTCTGCCCTAGTTAACGCAATGTCGCGGCGTTGTTCGATGGTCTAGCTGCCCTTTACATTTCGATCCATGACCGTATCCATCTCCGGGCCCGGCGAGCCGATCACGCTCGACATCGCCACGCCCCTCGCGCCGACGCGCATGCCGACGACCCGTCGGTACCTCATGTGCCCGCCGACGTACTTCACGGTGGAGTACGCCATCAACCCGTGGATGGATCCGACTCAGCCCACCAGCACCTCGCTGGCAGTGGAGCAGTGGACCGCTCTGAAGGAGACCTACGAGCGCCTGGGCCACGACGTCCAGGTGATCGAACCTGTGTCCGGCCTGCCGGACATGGTCTTCTCGGCCAACAGCGGCACGGTCATCGACGGCCGCGTCCTGGGCTCGCGCTTCAGAGCGGAGCAGCGTTCTGCCGAGGCCGACCACTTCCGCCGCTGGTTCCTGTCCTCGGGCTACAAGTCCGTCGTCATGCCCACCGCCGTGAACGAGGCCGAGGGCGACTTCACCTGGACCGGCTCATTGTTGTTGGCCGGCACGGGCTTCCGCACGGACCCCCACGCCCACTCCGAGGCGCAAGAGGTCCTGGGCGTGCCGGTCGTCTCCCTGCAACTGGTCGACCCGCGCTTCTACCACCTGGACGTCGCACTCTTCATGCTCGACGACCAGTCCCCGTCACCCCTGGTCGCCTACTACCCGGAAGCGTTCTCGCCGGGCTCGCAGCAGGTGTTGAGGAGGTTGTTCCCGGACGCCGTGATCGCCAACGACGCCGACGCCGTCTGCCTGGGCCTGAACGCGGTCTCCGACGGCAAGCACGTCGTCATGCCGGTCGAGGCGGTCAACCTGGCCGAGCAGGTCGCGCGCCGCGGCTTCGAGCCGGTGTTCGTCGACATCTCGGAACTGCGCAAGTCGGGCGGCGGCCCGAAGTGCTGCACGATGGAACTGCGCGGCTGACCTCGCCCACGCAGTGCCGTTCCGCTGTTCCTGCGTGAAGGCCTCATATGCCGGTTGACCTGCTCGGATGCTGCCAACGACGTCAGTGTCGGCAGGTCACCTTCTGCCGCTGACTGCGGCCTTCTACGGCTGTCTCTGGAACATGTGTGGAACAAGAAGAGCCCCTGGCGAGATCATCGCCAGGGGGCTCTTCTATGCAGTCCAGCTGCGGGAACGTCTCGTCAGGCCTACAGGTCCAGCAAAGCCAAAGCTTCGCGGACCTTGATCACCAGTTCTTCGTCGTTCAGGTCACCGGGCTCCCACAGGTCCGGTGCGGCGTAGTCCTCGATGACGAAGAAGACGTCG
>JAVXWK010000796.1:0-31719 GCA_032230575.1 Pseudonocardiales bacterium
CATCGTGCCGTCCTCGAACAGCAGATCAACGCCGCAGATCGCGGAGTCGAACAGCGCCGCGGCCTCGACGCAGGCGTCCAGGCCGTCGAGCCACTGGCGCGGCGGGATCGCGGCCTTGCAGCGGGCCGGGTCGCCGCGCGAGCCGCCCAGGTGCAGGTTCGTCATCGGCAGGTGCGACAGGCGGAAGATGGTGAACGCCGGCTGGCCGTGGATGACCACGACGCGGACGTCGAACTGCTGGCCGTCGATGCGGGCCATGCGGATGCCGCGCTCTGCCAGTGCGATGGAGAGCTCGTTCATCTCCATGTCGGCGGCGCGCGCCAGTACGAGCACACAGGGCTGGGGGTTGCCGTCGCCCTCGTCGACCATGCCGAGGCGATGCACCTGTTCCTGGAAGTCCAGGCATTTGGGCGGTGAGCGGAAGAGGTAGTCCTGACCCTGGAGCAACAGGGGTCTGGCAGCCTCGGACGGGGCACCTGGCACCCGTCCGTCAGCTGACCTGCTCAATCGTCCTTCTTGCTGCGGAAACTCTGCCCCGCCTGCGCGTACTCTGCGGCGTACTGCGCCAACGCGGGGTCCTCGATCTCGCCACGACGAAGCTGTGCGGCCAGCTCCTCGAGAGACATCGGGATCACCTCTCTCCCCACACAGGCGAATCACGCATTCAGGTGATGCACCAGCCGTAGTCTCTGGTTCACGTAACGCAATGTCAAGGCGACCCTCGGAGCTTTACTCCGATTGGGCGCTTAAGTTCCGCCTCCGGACCAGCGAGATGCCCCGAACGTGATAACGCTCGGGGCATCTCGCCACTCACAGAGAGTAAGGCTAGCTCTGCACCGCACGGTCGAAGTCGGACTTCGGGTCGTTGATCTGTCCCAGAGCAACGACCTCACGACCGTAGAACAGCGCCTGCGTCCAGTCCATCAGCACGCGGAGCTTGCGGTTCACGGTCGGCATGAACGCCACGTGGTAGCTGCGGTGCATGAACCACGCCGGCAGGCCCTTGAAGCGCATGCCGAACACGTCCGCGACGCCCTTGTAGAGGCCGAGACCCGCGACCGAGCCGAGGTACTTGTGGAAGTAGTCCTTCGGCTTCTGGCCACGCATCTGCGCCACGATGTTCTTGGACAGCAGCTTCGACTGACGGATGGCGTGCTGCGCGTTCGGCACGCACGTCGCCGTCGGGTCCTCCTCGATGCGCGAGAGGTCCGGCACCGCGGAGCAGTCACCGGCGGCCCACACGCCGTCGAAGCCCTGGACCTGCATGGCGGCGGTGCACCGGACGCGGCCGCGCTCGTCGAGCGGGAGGTCCGTGTTGCGCAGCACCGGGTTCGCCTTCATGCCGGCGGTCCAGATGATCGTGTCGGAGTCGAACTCGGTGCCGTCGTCGAGGACGACGTGGCCGCCCTCCAAGGACTTCACTCGGGTGTCGAGGTAGATCTTGATGCCGCGCTTCTCGAGTGCCTCGACGGTCCACGCGCCGAGCTTCGCGGACACCTCGGGCATGATCCGGCCGGCGGCCTCGACCAGGACCCAGTTCATCTCTTCGGGCTTGACGCCCTCGTAGTACCGAAGCGCATACCGCGTCATGTCCTCGAGCTCTGCGAGCGTCTCGATGCCCGCGAAGCCGCCACCGATCACGACGAAGCTGAGCAGCTTCTTGCGCAGGTCCGCGTTGTTCGTGCTCGCGGCCTGGTCCAGGCGCGACAGCACGTGGTTGCGGACGTAGATCGCCTCGCCGATCGTCTTCATGCCGATGCCGACCTCGGCCAGGCCGGGGATCGGAAGCGTGCGGGAGATCGCACCCAGCGCGGAGACGAGCACGTCGTACTCGATCTCCTCGACGTGACCGTCCGACAGCTCGGCGGTCACGATCTTGCGCGCGTGCTCGATCTTGGTGACGCGGCCCGTGACGACGTGGCAGCGCTTGAGCACCTTGCGCAGGGGGGCGACGACGTGGCGCGGCTCGATGGAGCCGGCCGCCGCCTCAGGCAGGAAGGGCTGGTAGGTCATGTGCGGCTGCGGGTCGATGACGGTGACGGAGGCCTCGCCGGAGCGCAGTTTCTTCTGCAGTCCGAGAGCCGTGTACATCCCGACGTACCCACCGCCGACAATGACGATTCGTGTGGGTTGCGACTTCACAGCAGCCATACACATATGGTCGCACCAGGACCCCCTTTTTCGCGCGTCATAAGGGGCCGTTGTGACTACCGTCGCCGGGTGACGCCGAACACCATCGCGACTGACCTGCGCCTTGAGCCGGATTCGAGGAGTTCTCGCTGAGAGGAGCGATTCAGATCCTCAGCGCGACGACCGCGATCACGACCGTCAGAGACCCCAGCCCGAGCAGCTCCACGAGCCCGATGTTCGGCCCTGATGGGATGAACGCGGCGAACGTCGCGACACCAAAAGAGATCGCCTGGACAATGGCGAACCGGCGCGCTGGTGCTTTCAGCGCAGCGAGCTCGATTTTCGTTTTCACCGGAACGACCGCCGCCAATGCGGACGTCACGTGAACCAGGTGCAGCGCCGGGATCATGAGCCACACGCCCAGCCGCAACGGGTGCCCGTCGCCGAACGCCATCGCCACCGCCGCGTAGCCGATGAGCAACGCCGGACCCGCGCTCCCCGGCATCACCACCGAGACCACCGTCAGCACCGCCACGATCACGAGCGGCGCCACCGTGTTCGACTCCAAGTGCAGGATCAGCGCCACGGGCAACGCCGCGAGCACGATCGCCAGCCGCATCAGCATTCGCGCGTCACCTTCACCCCGTGCTCGGCCATGCGCCGCAACCGCAGCCGGTGTTCCGCCGCGATCATCTCGGCCGCGACCTCACCCCACGGCGTCTCGGCGTCGGGCTTCAGCGGCAACGGCAGCGTGTTGATCGCCAGCACCACATGACCGTGCTTACGGGTCTGCACAGCCAGTTCGGCGATGTCGTCATCGAGGAACGGCGACAGCAGCACGACCACGCATCCGTGCGGAAGCTTCCGCAACGCCACGCGCGACGCCCACCCGGCCGCCTGCACGCACACGACGAGCTGCGTGCGGATCCGCATCAGGTGCCGCCGGCCGACGCCGGAACGGACGTTGAGCTGCGGCCGACTCAGATCCATCAACCCGACCCGGTCGCCCTGCCTGAGGTACCCCGCGGCCATCGACGCGGCCCGTCGCACCGCGCGGTCCAGGCTGCCGTTGGGACGCGTCGTGGCCCCGTAATGAGGAGACGACCAGTCAGCGACGTTCACGCCGACGTCAGTACGAGTGTCGAGAGCCAGCACGATCTCCGCGTCGGCCTCGGCGTGCCGTTCGCGGACGTGCAGGGTGCCGGTGCGCGTCGTCACCCGCCAGTCGATGCGCTTGAGCCGGTCCCCCGGCTGGAACACCCTGATGTCGCGCAGCTCCGTCGAGTCGCCCGCCCTCGGCGAGCGGTGGATGCCGACGAGACCGGCGGGACGCGGCGGCAGCGGTCCGGACGGGTGGTGCTCGACCGGCGGCAGGATCGTGCGCACGTGCTCGGTGCCGACGATCGGGCCGTAGACGTGCATGCCGTCCGGCCCGGCGAAGAGGTGGTCGAGGCGAAGATCGACGCCAGGCCCCCACGCGTCGCGCCGGATCTCCACGGGCAGGTCCGGCGACTGCGCCGGGACCGCCTTGATCCCGCCGGGAAGCTTGATCACCGCGATCTCGGCGTCCGCACCGTCGACCTGCGCGACGGTGTGCACGACTCCGGCGCCCGCACCTCTTGGCACCGGGCGCACGCTGACCGTCGGCTTGCCGTGAGGCTTGTGCGCGAGCAGCACGGAGAGAACCAGCGGCACACCGAACAGCACCATCTCGACCTGATGCAGGAACATCCCCGCGACGATCAGCCCGGCACCGAGCCAGACCGCGCGCGAGTACGCGTCCGTCGGGTGCCAGTGCGCGCCGTGGGACTGGGCGAACGCCTCCCTGATCTTGTCCGCTCTGCTCATGAGCTCGGCGGGCCCGGAACCTTGCCGAGCAGCTCGGTGACGACCTGCACGCCGTTCACGCCGGACGTCCACGTCTCCGGCTTCATCACGAGCCGGTGCGACAACACGGCCACCGCGCACTCCTTGACGTCCTCGGGCGTGACGTAACCACGGCCGTCCAAAGTGGCCAGAGCACGTGCGACGAGAACCAAGCCCTGGGCACCACGCGGTGAGGCACCGACCTCAACGGACGGGTGCTGCCGCGTGGAGACGGCCAGATCAACGCAGTACCGCAGGAGATCGTCGTCCACTGTGGTCTGTTCGAGCTCGTGCTGCAGTTCGGCCAGACGGCCGGGCTCCAGCACCGGCGGCACCTCGGCCTCCTCCTTCTGCCGCGCCAGCCGTCGCCTCAGGACCTCCACCTCTTCCTCGGCAGGCGGATAACCGATGTCGAGCCGCACCAGGAACCGGTCGAGCTGCGCCTCTGGCAACGGGTAGGTGCCCTCGTACTCCACGGGGTTCGAGGTAGCGAGCACGTGGAACGGCTTCGGCAACGGGAACGTGCGCCCCTCGACCGTGACCTGCCGCTCCTGCATGGCTTCCAGCAACGCGGACTGCGTCTTCGGCGGCGTCCGGTTGATCTCGTCGGCCAGCAGCAGCCCGGTGAACACGGGCCCCTTGTGGAAGTCGAACTCGCGGCTGCCGGGGTCGTAGAGGAACGACCCGGTGACGTCCGCGGGCAGCAGGTCCGGCGTGCACTGCAGGCGGCGGAACTCGAGGCTGAGCGCCTGCGCGAGCGACCGCGCGATCAGCGTCTTGCCCAGGCCCGGCACATCCTCCAGCAGCACGTGCCCACCGGCCAGCACGGCCGCCAGCGCGAGCCGCACGGTCCGCGTGCGCCCGACGACGACCTTGCCGATCTCGTCGAGAACGGCCTTGGCCTCCTGCTCGATACTCACTCGACCCTCCTGAGCCGTTCGGCGAG
This sequence comes from Pseudonocardiales bacterium, assembly GCA_032230575.1. GTDB lineage: Bacteria > Actinomycetota > Actinomycetes > Mycobacteriales > Pseudonocardiaceae > Lentzea. Next base: position 4,943 of record JAVXWK010000796.1, read on the forward strand.
TTCCTTCGGGTCGGGCATCTCGGATGCGTCGATCCCCAGTCGTTGCAGCCTCGTGCGGAACCGCTCCTGGTACCGCCGCGGGCTTTCGGCCGCCTCGGCCAGCCTGGACGCGAGCGTGCTGGCGTGCGCGGTGCTGATCGAACCGGGCGGCGGCGGTTCGGAGCTCCACACGATGTCCGTGGCACGCCTCAGCCTGCTGACCAGCACGCCGAACGCTGTCGGCGGCACTGCCAGCGCGGCCGCCCAGAACGGTTCGGCACCGAGCAGCCAGATGACGACGCCGATGATCACGCCGACGGCCAGCGCCAGCACGGTCTTCATGCGAGCTCCCGGATGATGCGGTCGAGTTCCCGTCGCGCCTCTTGAGCTTGCTCGGCGCTCACGTCCTCGTGGCCGAACCGCGCCCGCTGGTAGAGGTTCTTGAGGACAGTCGCGTCGACACCGAGCTTCTCGGTGAACTCGGTCGGCGTCTGGTGCGCCTCGCGGGTCTCGGCTTCCTCCAGCGCGAGCCACGCCGCGATCACGGCGTCGCGCGGCGGCCGTTGCGGATGGTTCGTGAACTCCTGCAACGCCTTCTCGACCCGCCGGATCGCCGGCACGGACGCGTCGGCGTCGAACTCCTCGATCTCCACTCCGCGCACACCCCGGCGACGACGCCAGCGCGGCAGCTCGATCGCGAGGATGATGCCGACCAGTCCGAAGAGGACCAGGGACACGAGCACCAGCAGGAACACCGTGAACGGCGCGGCGATGACGTCCGGCAGCTCCTGCGGCACCGCCACGTCGAGCGACGGCTCGCGGTTCTGCGGCGGCGGCCGGTCGTTCAACCGGTTGACGAGCGTGACCGGCGACGAACCGCTGGCCGCGACGACGACGATCAGCAGCGCCACCACCGCTACCGCAGCCCGCCACCACTTCATGCGGATCAGCCTTACACGGATCCGGGGTGCGGGGATGATCCTTTGGCTAACTTGCAGGTGTGGCACTGACACTGAAGCCGACCGACCAGGAACTCCGGAACTACCGCTGCGACTGCTGCCAGGAGCCGGTCGAACGCGCGTGGAACCACGTGTACCGCGACGGCACGGCACGAGCCATGTACTTCGCCAACTGCTACCACCACACCGGCAGGCCGCGGGAAGTGCTGCTGGACGTCGTCTTCGGCACCTGGACCCGGCTCGACCACCCCGACCACGTCACGCTGGGCTGCCGGATCGTCGACGGTCAGGCGGTGCTGGTCGACCCGGTGTTCGGCCACGCGGGTGCGCCGCTCAACGGCCGGCTGGTCTCGGCCGTTGAAGCGCCGACACACCCGTTGCTGGACGAGTTCTGGGAGGTCGCCGCGTTCGTGCTGGACAACGACCAGACCCTGAGTGCGCACGTCGCATGACCGACGTCTTCATCAACTACCGCGGGGCGGACTCCAACTACGCTGCCCGGCTGCTGTTCGAGGGGCTGAAGCCTCGGTTCGGGCGGCAGGTGTTCTTCGACGAGGAGACCATCCAGCCAGGCGAGGACTACGTGCTCCGGCTGCTGCGCGGGGTCCGCGAGTCGACCGTGCTGCTGGCGGTGATCGGCCCGCAGTGGCTGATCACGGACGCCTCCGGGAACCGCCGGATCGACGACGAGGACGACTGGATCCGCCGCGAGCTCGTCGCCGCCTACCAGGGCGATGTCCGGGTGATCCCGGTGTTCACGGACGGCGCGAAGCCGGAGGACCTCGAGCCGCTGCCACCCGACATCGCCCGGCTGCGCACCTCCCAGGGCATGCAGTTGCGGCGTCAACGCGCGGACGAGGACGTCGCGCGGATCTCGGACGAGGTCGCGCGGCACGTCCCGGCACGCCGCCGCCGAGCCGTCGCGATCGTCGTCGCACTGGTGGCGCTGCTGCTGGTCGGCGCCGGTGTCGGGCTGTCGTTCCTGGTGCGGGGGAACGAGCGTGAGCCCGCCGCCACCAGCTCGACTCCCGGCCCCAGTTCGGTGATCGAGACAACGACGACGACATCCGCCGCCCCGAGGACGACCACGGCGCAACCTCCCGAGCCGCAGGAGTTGTGGGAGGGCACGGTGAACCTGGACTTCGAGACGTACCAGGTGAGCTTCGCCCTGGACTGGGCCCCACCTCAACGCACGCTGGGCGGCGACATCGGCCTGTGCAACGAGTTCGTCTGCAGCAGCCCTGGCTCTGCCATCGCGGGCAAGGCGTTCGCCGCGTGGACGGGCGAAGGGCTCCCGGAACGCGCTGAGTGCGCGGAACTGCTGAAGAAGACCGCGGGTGAGCCAACGCTGCCGGTGAGGGTCGGCACCAAGGCCTGCCTCGCGACCGAGGGCAAGCGGATCGGGCGCCTGGAAGTCGTCGAGATCGGCGGGCCCGGCAAGATCAAGATCCACGTCAAGGTCTGGGACCTGCCAGCGCGCTAGCCCTCCGAAGCACCTCCTGCAGCATCTCCTGGGTGAGCTTCCCGGTGTAGGTGTTGTGCGGTGACACGTGGTAGCACCCGATCACCCGCAGCCCACCCATCTCCACCTCCACCCCGTGCCCGAACTTCGGCCGCTCCGGACCCAGCAGCGGCAGGAACGCCTTCCACCCGAACCCGCCGAGGACGATGGCGGACCGCAGGTTCTTCATCAGCCCGATCTCCTCGCGCAGGAACGGCGAGCACCGGTCCCGTTCCTCCGGCGTCGGCTTGTTCTCCGGCGGCGCGCACCGCACAGGTGAGGCCATCCGCACGCCGCGCAACTCCATGCCGTCGTCCCTTGCCCAGGCTTGGGGCTGAGAGGCCAGCCCCACCTCGTACAGGGCCCGGTAGAGGAAGTCCCCGGAGGGATCACCGGTGAACATCCGCCCTGTCCGGTTTCCGCCGTGGGCCGCCGGGGCCAGACCCACGATCAGCAGCGAGGCGTCCATGGGGCCGAAGCCCGGAACGGGTTTGCCCCAGTACTCCCAGTCCTGGAACGCGGCACGTTTCACGGAGGCCACGGACTCACGCCACGCGACCAGGCGCGGGCACGCTCGGCAGGCCGTTATTCGATCGTCGAGTTCCGTAGTGTTGCTCCTATGTCCGAGGAGAAGACCGAAGAGAAGCCCGAGTCTCCCGCTGATGATCTGGTCACCACCCAGCACAGCATCACCGTCAAGGGCCGCGAGCTGAACTACACCGCCACCGCCGGGCGTGTCGTGCTCAAGGAGGAAGTGCTCAAGGACGGCGTGTTCGAGGGCCACAAGCCCAAGGCCGAGGTGTTCCTCACCGCGTACACGCTGGACGGCGCGGATCCGCTGAAGCGCCCCGTGACGTTCGCGTTCAACGGCGGTCCCGGCTCCGCGAGCCTCTGGTTGCACATGGGCGTCCTCGGGCCGCGCCGGGTGCTCAGCGGCGACGTCGGCAACCTGACCGCGCCGCCGTACGGGCTCGCGGACAACGAGGAAAGTCTGCTGGCCGAGAGCGACCTGGTGTTCATCGACCCGGTGTCGACCGGCTTCTCCCGGGCCGCGCAGGGCGAGAAGCCCGCCAACTACCACGGCTACCAGCCCGACATCGACTCGATCGCCGAGATCATCCGGCTGTGGACCTCGCGCAACGGCCGGTGGATGTCGCCGAAGTTCATCTGCGGCGAGTCGTACGGCACGCTGCGCGCCGCCGGTCTGGCCGAGCACCTGCAGAAGAAGTACGGCATGTACGTCAACGGGCTCATGCTGATCTCCTCGGTGCTGGACTTTGCGACGCTGGAGTTCAACGAGGGCCACGACCTCGGCTACACGCTCTTCCTGCCGACCTACGCGGCCATCGCGCACTACCACGGCCTGCACGGCGACCGGCCGCTCAAAGAGGTGCTCGCCGAGGCCGAGGAGTTCGCCTCCCGCGACTACCCCTACGCGCTGGCCCGCGGCAACCGGCTCAGCGACGTCGAACGTGCCGCGACGATCGAGAAGCTGGCGCGGCTCACCGGCCTGTCCGAGCAGTACGTGGACGCGGTCGACCTGCGCATCGAGCACATCCGGTTCTTCACCGAGCTGCTGCGCCGCGACCACAAGACCGTCGGCCGTCTCGATGGCCGCTTCACCGGGTGGGACACGGACTACGGCCGCGAAGGCATCTCCGCGGACCCGTCCATCGACGCGATCCTCGGCCCGTACTCGGCGGCGATCAACCACTACCTGCACACCGAGCTCGGCTACTCCAACGACCTGCCGTACGAGACCCTCGCCTGGTCGGCCATCGAGAAGTGGTCGTACAAGGAGTTCGAGGGCCGCCACGTCACGACGGCGGGCAAGCTCTCGGCGGCGATGCGGGCGAACCCGCACCTGAAGGTCCACGTCGCGTTCGGCTGGTACGACGGCGCCACGCCGTACTTCGCGGCCGAGCACCTTATCGCGCACCTGCAGATCCCGAAGGAACTCACCGCGAACATCGAGTCGGCCTACTACCCGGCCGGCCACATGATGTACGTGCACGAGCCCAGCAGGATCCAGCAGTCCGAGGACCTGGCGAACTTCGTGCGGAACTCGTCCAACACGTGATCCTGGACCTGTGTAGTTGATGAGGGGAGCTTTCATAAACCTGAGGTCTATGAAAGCTCCCCTCATCAGCAACGATCTGGAATTGTCAGACGTGCCGAGCACTATGCACTTGTGGACAGAGGAACCTGGGATCGCGTCGACAACGAGCTGTGGAGACACAGCCGCTTCGGCGTCGTCAGAGCATCGCTCCTCGAGACCCTCGGCATCAGCCAGACGACGACCTATCGACAGTGCCAGCCTGGCGGCCGATGGCGTCATCTTCTCCCAGGCGTGGTGTTGCTGACGCGATCGTGCCCGACGCTACGACAACGGATCGAAGCCGCACTCATGTTCGCGAAGCACGAAGCTGTCGTCACCGGATTCCAGGCTGCGCGCCTGTACGGCCTTCGAAGCGGCCCAGATCCGCAGTACGTGCACTTGCTCATCCCCCACGAAAGCCGCGTCCTCAGCTCCGGGTTCGCGGTCTTGGAACGCACGAGGTTCTTCCCGATGGCGAAGTACCGAGATGGGATACCCGTAGCTCCGCCGACGCGAGCGGTCCTGGACGGCGTTCGCCGGATCCGGGATCTTGACCCGGCTCGAGCTCTCCTGATCGAAGCAGTCCAAAACGGGGTCACCGATCTGGACAGCCTTCGTGGCGAACTGGACAGCGGGACGAAGCGCGGAACCGCGTTGCCGCGGCGCGTGCTGGATGAGATCGATCTGGGAGTGCGGTCGGTCGCAGAAGCCGACACGTTGGAGATCTGGCACCGTGCAGGCCTGCCAACGCCACATCGGAACGTCGTCATCGTTGATCAGGACGGCAAATACGTTGGTATGCCGGACACGTGGTGCGATGAGGTCGGACTGGCCTGGGAGATCGACAGCAACGAGTTCCACTACAGCAAGGATGCTTACGCAAGGACCCTCGAACGCAACTCCAGATACGCCGCAGCCGGCATCAGCGTTGTACAGACGCTCCCGTCACGCCTGCGCAAGAAGCCCGACGCAGTGATCGCGGAGCTGCGCGCCGCCTACGCTGCCGCGCAGGCAAGGACACGGCCACCTGTGACCATCAGGACCACCATCTGACATGACGACCTTGAGCTTGATGAGGGGAGCTTTCATAAACCTGAGGTTTGGGAAAGCTCCCCTCATCAAGCTCACCTTGGAGCAACACGTGATCCTGGACCTGTCCGACGACGCCGTCCTGCACGAGCTGTGGACGGTGCAGCGGCTGGCTTACGCCGTCGAGGCCGAGATCATCGGCTTCGACGGCATTCCGCCGTTGCACGAGACGCAGGACGAGCTCAGGGCGTCGAGCGAGACCTTACACGGGCTGTACGACGAGGAAGGTCTCGCCGGCGCGGTCTCGTACCAGCTCGACGGGTCCACTGTGGACATCTGTCGACTGGTCGTGCACCCGCGGGCGCACCGGCGTGGCATCGCGTCGAAGCTCCTCGACGCACTCCCCGAGGGGCCGCAGACCGTCAGCACCGGCACCAGGAACGAACCCGCGCTCCGGCTGTACCGGAAGCGCGGGTTCGCCGAGACGGGCCAGGAGTTGATCGCCCCAGGGGTGACGATCACACACCTCGAAAAGCCCTAGGCCCACTTAGGCCCACTTGGTGTCGAAGCAGTTCGCGTCCACGTAGTCGCGAACCGGTGCCGGATCGCCGGCCGCGGCTTTGGCTGCCGCGTCCCGCACGAACTGGCGGCCTGGCTTGTCGTCCTCAGGCGGGTAACGCGTCACGAGATTCGTGATCGCGTCGAGCGCCGGCCCCGCCGCCGCCGAGTCGCCACGGGTGACCGCGGCGTCCCACGAGCGGTACCAGGCGCAGGTGTTCACGACCGCCAGCGCCTGGCGCGCGAAGCCCTGCTCACCGGCTGGAGGCGCGGTCGCTTTGATCAGCGCCTCCAGATCGGGACGGACGTCCGCGGGCCACTTCATCGTCGAATAAAGCGAACGAACCTCATCCGGATATTCGACTGGCGAAGCAGGCGCAGCACCGCACCCGGCCGCGAACAACAACAGCAGGCAGAGGAAACGCATCTAGTTCACGTTCCACCAGACGTTGCCGTTCCACGTGTCCGTCGAGTTGCTGCCGTACGACTTCGCGGAAAGGCAGAAAACGGTGCTCGCCCGGAAGTTCGAGCCGATGCGGACGCGCGGCGTCGGGTCGGCGTTCTGCAGGCGCACCTCGGAGCCTTCGGCGCCACCTGAACAGCGGCGCCACTTCACGCCGATCTCGGGACCGTCCGTCTTGTTGACGTAGATGTTGGTACCGCCGACGGTGATGGTCCGCGCGGTGCTGTAGTTGACCCACTCGCCCTTGCGCAGATTTCCGGAAAGACCGGACGAAGAAGCACTGGCAGGCATCGCGGTGGCGACCAGCGCGCCGATCACACCGACCGCGACGACGAACATCTTTCTCTTCATCGAATTTCCTCCCCAGTACAGGTGGCTGGAAGAACGCGATGAAAATTAGCCACGCAGACGTGACCGGGATACCGCCACAAGAGCAGCGACCAACGACGCACAGGACTACTTGGATTGTCACCAACTGGGCCGAGAGAGTGACGACAAGCCACCACCAGGGTGTCGCCGCACACCGTCAACGCTAGAACGCCCAGCACAACGAAAAAGGGGCCACACCAGCGGTGTGGCCCCTCATTCAGGTGAACATCAGACGACCGCGCGCTCCTCGGCGAAGTGGCACGCGGCAGGGTGGCCCCCATTGCGCGGCACCAGCTCCGGCACCTCGGTGGCGCAGATGTCCTGCGCCTTCCAGCACCGCGTGCGGAACCGGCAGCCCGACGGCGGGTCGATCGGCGACGGCACGTCACCCGTCAGGCGGATGACGTCACGCCGGCCGCGCTGGGTCGGGTCCGGCACCGGCACGGCGGACAGCAGCGCCTGCGTGTACGGGTGCATCGGCCGCTCGTAGATGTCGTCCTCGGTGCCGATCTCCACTATCTTGCCGAGGTACAACACCGCGACGCGGTCGGACAGGTGCCGCACCACCGACAGGTCGTGGGCGATGAAGACGTACGACAGGCCCATCTCGGACTGCAGGTCGCCCAGCAGGTTCATCACCTGCGCCTGGATCGACACGTCCAGAGCGGACACCGGCTCGTCGCACACGATCACCTTGGGCTTCAACGCCAACGCGCGGGCGATGCCGATGCGCTGGCGCTGACCGCCGGAGAACTGGTGCGGGTACCGGTTGATGTGCTCCGGGTTGAGACCCACGATCTCCAGGAGATCCTGGACCTTGCGCCGGCGGTCGCCCTTCGGCGCCACCTCGGTGTGGATCTCGTAGGGCTCACCGACGATGTCGCCGACCGTCATGCGGGGGTTCAGCGACGTGTACGGGTCCTGCAGCACGATCTGGATGTCGCGGCGCAGCCTGCGCAGCTCCGCGCCCTTCATCGCGAACATGTCGCGGCCCTCGAAGCGAGCCATGCCCGACGTCGGCGGTTCCAGGCGCATCAGCACCTGGGCCAGAGTGGACTTGCCGCAACCGGACTCGCCCACGACGCCCAGCGTCTCGCCCTTGTTGAGCGAGAACGAGACGCCGTCGACGGCCTTGACGTGGCCCACGGTGCGCTTGAACAGCACGCCGACGCGGACCGGGAAGTGCTTGACGAGGTTCTCGACCTCGAGGATTGGCTCAGCCACGAGCGACGACCTCCTCCGCGATGTGGCACCGGCTGGTGCGGCCCATGCCGAGGTTGTGCACGGCAGGGACCTCAGTGACGCAACGGTCGAACGCCCGCGGGCAGCGCGGGTTGAACGGGCAGCCGGGCGGGATGTTGGTCAGCGACGGCGGCAGACCCTTGATCGTCCTGAGCTCCTGGCCCTTGAGGTCCAGGCGCGGCAACGACTCCAGCAACGACTCGGTGTACGGGTGCCCCGGCGCGCGGAACAGCTCGTAGACGTCGGCGTGCTCGACGATGCGGCCCGCGTACATGACCGAGATCCGGTCCGCGACGTCGGCGACCACGCCGAGGTCGTGGGTGATCAGGATCATGCCCATGTCGCGTTCCTTCTGGATCTCCGCCAGCAGGTCCATGATCTGGGCCTGCACGGTGACGTCCAGAGCGGTCGTGGGCTCGTCCGCGATCAGCAGCTCCGGGTCGAGCGCCAGCGACATCGCGATCATCGCGCGCTGCCGCATACCGCCGGAGAACTGGTGCGGGTAGTCCGCGAGGCGGCCCTTGGCGTTCGGGATCTTGACCTGGTCGAGCAGCTCGACCGCGCGCTTGCGGGCGTCCGCTTTGGACATCCCGCGCCGGACGCGCAGCTGCTCCTCGATCTGGAACCCGACCGTGAAGACGGGGTTCAGCGCGGACAGGGCGTCCTGGAAGATCATGGCGATGCCCTCGCCACGAACCTCGCGCCGATCGTCGGCGGACTTCGTCAGCAGGTCCTCACCGCGGAACTTGATCGTGCCGTTGGTGATGAACGCCGGCGGCATGTCCAGGATGCCCATGATCGTCTGCGCGGTCACGGACTTGCCGGAACCGGATTCACCCAGCACCGCAAGGGTTTCGCCCGCCGAGACGTGGTACGAAACGCCGTTGAGCACCTTCGCGACACCGTCGCGGGTGCGGAATTCCACGTGGAGATCCTCGACCTCCAGCAATGGCTGAGTCACAGGATTCCCCTATCGGGACTTGGGGTCGAGGGCGTCGCGCACGGCGTCGCCGAGCATGACGAAGGCCAGCACGGTGACGGTGACGAAGCCGGCGGGGAACAGCAGCATGTGCGGTGCCGACTGGAAGTAGTCGCGCGACTCCGAGATCATCACGCCCCACGACACGACCGGCGGGCGCAGGCCGATGCCGAGGAACGCGAGCGTCGCCTCGGCGCCGATGAAGGCACCCAGGGCGATCGTCGCGTACACCAGCACGGGTGCCACGGTGTTCGGCAGCAGGTGCCGGAACACGATCCGCAGCGGCGAGGCACCGAGGCCTCGCGCGGCCTTCACGTAGTCCTGCTGCTTCGCCACCAGCGTCGCGGAACGCATGATGCGCATCGCGACCGGCCACGACAGCACCGCGATCGAGAGCACCACCTGCGTGACGATCCGGACGACGCCGGGGTTCTCCGAAGGCGCGTTCAGCGTGGTCAGGATGACGATCGCGCCGAGCACGAACGGGATGCCGGCGAAGATGTCGGCGAACCGGGACAGCAGGCTGTCGAGCCACGACTTCGCGTATCCGGCGATGATGCCGACGGTCGACCCGATCAGCACGGTCAGCAGGGTCGCGAAGATGCCGACGAGCAACGACGCGCGGGCGCCGTGCATCGCACGGGCGTAGACGTCGTAGCCCTGCAGGTCGTAGCCGAACCACGCGTCGCCAGAAGGCGGCTGGAGCGACTTGTCGAGGTCGGCGTGGCGCGGGTCGACGGAGGTGAACAGCGTCGGCCAGATCGCCATCAGCACGATGACGGCGATGATCACCAGCGAGATGATGAACGTGGGCTTCGTGCGGAGCTCGCTCCACGCGTCGCTCCAGAGCGAACGCGGCTTGCGCTGCTTCTGCGACGAGTCGTCGACGTGGCTGAGCTGGTCGACACCGGCCGCCGCGGCCGCCTCGAGTCCGGAACCGCCGGACACGGATCCTGGGTCACTCATAGCGAATCCTCGGGTCGAGAACGGCGTACAGGAGGTCCACGAGCAAGCTGGCCAGCAGGTACACCAGCACCAGCAGGGTCACGATGCCCGTGACCATGATGCCTTCCTTCTCCTGGATGCCGCGGAAGATCAGGCCACCGATGCCGTTGATGTTGAAGACGCCCTCGGTGACGATCGCGCCACCCATGAGGCTGCCGAGGTCGGTGCCGAGGAACGTGATCACCGGGATCAGCGAGTTGCGCAGCAGGTGGATGCCGACGACGCGGGTGGTGGGCTGGCCCTTCGCGATCGCCGTGCGCACGTAGTCGGCGCGCCGGTTCTCGACGATGCTCGTGCGGGTCAGCCTGGCCACGTAGGCCATCGAGAGACTGCCGAGCACGAAACCGGGCAGGATCAGTTCACCGAACGTCGGGTCGGAGCTGACCGAGGTGTCCATGATGTCGAAGCCCTGCGGGCCGAGGTAGAGCCGCAGCACGAAACCGGTGACGAAGACCGGAAGCGAGATCAGGAACAGGGTCGAGACCAGGACCAGGTTGTCGAGGAAGCCCTGCTTGCGCAGACCGGTGAGGATGCCGGCGGTGATGCCGATGATCGCCTCGATGACGAGGGCGATGATGCCCATCTTGAGGGTGATCGGCCACGACGTGGCGATCTGCTCGCCGACGGACACGCCGTTGAAGGTGGTGCCGAAGTCACCGGTGATGAGGTTGCCGAGGTACTTGAAGTACTGGAGCAGCAACGGGTCGTTGAGGTTGAGCTTTTGGCTCATCTCCGCGATGTAGTTCGGATCGCACGGCCGCTGGCCGCACTTGCCCGCGAAGGGGTCCTGGGGGATCGCCCAGACCAGGGCGTAGATCAGAAAGGTGGTCCCGAGGAAGACCGGTATCAGCTGCAGCAGACGGCGCAGCACATAGCGACCCATGAGGTCGGCTCCTTGCGTGGTGGGGGCGCCCCGAGCCTGTACACCGCTCCGGCCCCGCGCCCGTATCGTTCGACGGACGCGGGGCCGGACGGCTGTCACTCAGAACTCAGGTGTTCGGCAATCAGGCCTTGACTCGGAACGACTCCAGAACGCCCTGGCGCTTGAACGACATCTTGGCCTCGAGCAGGTTCTTCGAGCGACCGCCGATGCCCTTCTCGTTCCAGGTCGGCATGGAGGGCAGGTCCTTGGCGATGATGTCCTCGGCCTGCTGGTAGAGCTTGATCGCCTCGTCCTCGTTGGCCGTCTCGTCGGCCTTCTTCAGGAGCGCGTCGACCTCGGGCTTCGAGTAGTTCGAGTCGTTCGACGAACCACCGGTGCGGTACAGCGGGTTGAGGAAGTTCTCGATCGACGGGTAGTCGGCCGACCAGTCCGAACGGCTCATGCCGGTCAGCTGCTTGCCGTCGACGATCTGGCGGAACGCACCGAAGTTGGTGGCACCGACGAACTCGCACTCGACACCCAGCGCCTGCTTGATGCTGTTGCAAGCGGCCTCGAGAGGCTCCTTGCGGCCACCGTCCTGGTTGGACTGGATGGTGAGCTTGCCGGTGAAGCCGGACTCCTTCAGGAGCTCCTTGGCCTTCTCCGGGTTGTACTTGCAGTACTCACCACAGGTGTCGGCGCGGTAACCCTTGATGCCGGGCGAGACGAAGCTCGTGGACGGCACGTACGAGCCGGCCAGCACGGTCTTCGTGATCTGCTCCCGGTTGATGGCCATCGAGACGGCCTGGCGCAGCTTGACGTTCTGGAACGCCGGGATGTACTGCGGGAACGCGATCGCGCTCTGGCCCAGCAGGTTGGCGGTCACGACCGCGTCACCCAGGTCCGCCTTGTACTTCTCGCCGACCTTGGCCGACGGGGGCAGAGCCTCCATGAAGTCCAGCTTGCCCGCGACCAGGTCCTGGTACGCGGTCTCCTGGGAGGAGTAGATCTTGTAGTCCAGGGTCTTGAAGTGGACCGCGTCCTCGCCCTTGTAGTCGTCGAAGCGCTCCATCTTGATCAGCGCGTTCGGCGTGCGGGAGACGAACTTGACCGGGCCGTTGCCGATCGGCTTGGCCTCGGCGGCCTTCGGGTCCGCGAAGAACGAGTCCGCCATCGGCGAGAACGGCGTGTAGCCGATCATCGTGGTGAAGACCGAGGTCGGGCCGTTCAGGGTGACCTTGAACTCGTAGTCGCCCACGAGCTCGAGACCGGACATCTTGTCCTTGGCCGGCTTGGCGTTCTCGTCGGCCGGGTGGACGTCCTCGAAGCCCGCGATCGGGGCGAAGAACGACGCGGCCTGCTGAGCGTTCGGCGCGTACGCGGCCCAGTTCCAGGCGTCGACGAAGTTCTTCGCCTTGACCTCGGTGCCGTCGTGGAACTTCCAGCCCTGCTTGATCTTGATGTCGTAGACCTTCGCGTCCGAGGACGTGATGGAGTCGGCCATCAAGTTGTAGGGGGCGCCGTCTTCGGCCTTGTAGCCGACCAGACGCGAGAACAGCGAGTCGGTGACCTTGCCACCGCCGGCCTCGGTCGTGTTGGCCGGGAAGAGCGTGCTCTTGGGCTCGGTGCCGTAGATGGACACCGTGCCGTCCGCGTTCTCCTTACCGCCGGCAGTGGATCCACCACCACCGCCGCCGCACGCAGTGAGCGTCATGGCGAGCGCAGCTGGCAAAGCCACCCACGCAACCCGTGATCGCGACATCAGTCTCTCCCGCCTTTCCCCGGCGCCGGCGCAGTTATTGCGCACGCACGCCTCCCCGGGAGGTCTCGTCCACCTCCCAAAACGTGAGAGGACGTTAACCGGGACGTCCAGGAGTACGCGCACCGAAAGCGGTCACAAACTCGTCACGATCACCTCAAGTCGACCTTAATTCTCCGCTAGACCAGCGAAAACGCGATGCCGTCGAGGATGTCGTGCTCACTGCACACGAGCGTGCGAATACCCGCGCGATTCGAGAGCTCCTCGGCAATCGCGCGCAGAACGATGGCTCCACCGCAGATCACGTCCACCCGACCGGGATGCATGGGCCCGAGCGAGGCACGCTCATCATGAGTCATCGACAGGATACGGTCGGTGATTTCTTCTACATTGTCAAGTGTGATTCGGCTGAGGTGAATAACGTCGCTGTTGTACACCTCCAGCCCCTGGACCAGGGCTGACAACGTCGTGACGGTCCCGGCGACGCCAATCCACGTCTTCGTCTTCTCGACGGGCACGATCTCGAACGCCTCTTTGATCTGCGCGCGCGCAAACGCTTCCGCTTCGGCGATTTCGCCGGGTGAGGGTGGGTCGGAGTGGATGAACCGCTCGGTCAGCCGCACGCATCCGATGTCCATCGACCGCGCGGCCTCGACCTCCGTGCCGCCGCCGAGGACGAACTCGGTCGAACCTCCACCCAAATCGGTGACGAGGAAGGGTCCCTCGTCCGGGTCAAGGTCGGCCACCGCGCCGAGATAGCTCAGGCGTGCTTCTTCGTCCCCGGTGATCACCTCCGCGGGCGCACCGAGGATCTCCTCGGTCATGCCGAAGAACTCGTCCCGGTTGCTCGCGTCGCGCGTGGCACTCGTGGCGACCATGCGTGCTCGCTCGACACCCTTGCGCTGCATCGTGCGCACGTAGTCCAACAGGGCCTGCCGCGTGCGCTCGATCGCGTCGGGGTGGAGCCGGCCGGTCGCGTCGACCCCCTGCCCGAGCCGGACGATCTGCATCTCGCGGTGCACGTCCCGCAGCCACGCCGTGCCGTCGTCCCGCTTCGTCACGTCGGCCACGAGCAGCCTGATCGAGTTGGTCCCGCAGTCGATGGCCGCAACCCGCGACATGATCACCCCTACTTCTGGTCCCGATACTCCTCGGCAAGCATGGCGTAGACGTAGCTGTCGCCCCACTCGCCCTTGAAGATCTCGTGGTGCTTCAGGTGCGCCTCCCTGCGCATGTTCAGGCGTTCCATGACCTGCCGGCTCGGCTCATTGCGCGCGTCGCACTCCGCCTGGATGCGGTGCAGGTCGTAGTCCTGGAAGCCGATCCGGAGCGTTTCTCGCGCGGCTTCGGTGGCGAAGCCGTGACCCCAGTACGCCGGGTGGAGGATGTAGCCGGTCTCGGCCTGCCGGTGCTCGACGCTCAGCAGCTTGAGGTCGACCTCTCCGATGACCTCGTCCTCCTCGGGCAGCACGATCGCGAGCGCGAGGCTTTGTCCGTCCTCCTGGATGTCGTCCTGTCCGATCCACTTGGCGAGGTTCTCGGCCGTCTGGTCCTCTGTGTACGGCTCGCTGTAGAGGTAGCGGTTGACCTCGCGAAGGCTCCGGTACGCGTGGACATCGTAGAGGTCCCGTGCTTCGAACGGCCGCAGGACGAGCCTTTCGGTCTTGATCGGGAACTCAAGCACGCTCGTCCTCCAGCAGCGCGTAGATGAAGGCGTCGCACCACTCACCCTTGTAGAGCTCGTTGTGGCGGTAGTGGGCTTCCCTGCGCATTTTCAGCCGTTCCATCAGGCGCCAGCTCGGCTCGTTGCGCGGGTCGCAGATGGCGGTGATGCGGTGCAGCTTCATGTCCTCGAACCCGATGTCGAGCATGGTTTGCGCTGCTTCGCGGGCGAGGCCCTTGCCGTGGAACTCGGGGTTGAAGACGTAGCCGATCTCGCCCTGGCGGTGCTCTTCGCTCAACCACTTGAGGACGACGTCACCGACGACTCTCTTCGCCTCTGGCCAGTAGGCGGCCAGCACCAGCCACTGACCCTCTTCGGTCAGCTCGGTCTGGGTCATCTTCTTCGCCAGCGCCTCTTCCGCCGCGGCGCGGTCTTCGAGGTGGTCGGCGAAGAGGTAGCGATAGACCTCGGGCTGTGATCGGGTGGCGTGGAAGTCGTCGAGGTCGGCGGGTTCGTACGGACGCAGGACGAGGCGGTCGGTCCTCAGCGGGTAGTCAGGTCGCACACCCACCACTGTGCCAAGGACCGCCGCCCGCGCCTCGCGAATTTCGGCTCAGAAGTGCTTGGTGGCGGAGTACAGGTCACGGACGTCCTGCACGGCCAGCGCTCCCGAGTAGACGCGAACCTCGTCGAGGTCGCCGACCAGCCCGCGGCCTGCTACCAGGGCGCCGGTCGTGTCGAACGGGGTGATCCCGGCGATCTCCTCCACCTGCTTGGTGGCGTCGACGTACAGGCTGATCGTGCCCGTGGAGGCGTCGTAGGTCGCCAAGAGGTGCGTGAACCCGTTCGTCGTGGCAGGCCAGTCGGACTGGATTTCCGCGCGACCGCCGGAGTGCTGCACCGAGAAGCCCCAGTTGCCGGTGTCCGGCCGGTAGCCCAGCTCGAACATCCCGTCTCCCGTCGTGACCGCGGTGCCGCCGGTGCCGCGCACCCAGGCGGCCACGGTGAACGAGCGGTCGGTGCGCAGGGTGGCCGGACGCGGGCCGGTCAACTCGCCGGTGCCGGACGCGGCGAAGCGGAGCCACTTGTCCCTGTTGCCCAGAATCTGGTTCGGGTCGTCGGGGTCTAGCGGCGTACTGCCCCAGCCGGCATCTCCGGTCAGCATGCCGTTCTGACCGCTGACCTCGTCCTTCGTCGTGGTGCCCGTCATCTCGTCGAGGCTGTAGAAGGCGCGCGGCACCACGAAGTTGCTCAGTTTGACCGCTTCGGCCGCACTCACGCTTCGGTCCCACACCCGGACGTGGTCGATCGTGCCCGCCACCTGGCCAACGCGCGCGCCGCCGCTCTTACCCGCACCGACGACGAACGCGCCAGACGCGTTCGTGAGCGTCACGTCAGTCGTGCTCTTGAGCTTTCCGTTGACGTACAACGACATCTTGTGCGCGATTGGGTCGTAGGCGCCCAGCAGGTGGTTCCACACGCCGACATCCGCGGGTCCGACCGAGTACTGCAGAGCGAAGCCGCTCCCCTGGTCGCCGTCCTGGCTCGCGATCGTGTAGGTCGTGTTCGCGTTGTCGAGCTTCACCCAGGCCGACACGGAGAACTGCCGCGAGGTGTCGACGATCGCGGAATCCGTGGCAGAGAACGAACTCGCGGTATTGACCTGGCCGTTCTTCGAGTAGCCGGTGCCGAGAGTCGCGCCGTTCAACGTCAGCGCGTGCCCGTTGCCAGTGGTGTCGGCGGCGGTCGTCCCGCCCGTCTCATCGAAGTTCCAGGCCGCGACCGGTGTGGACTCGCTTCTGACCAGGAAGACGTAGGTCTGCACCGCGGAGTTTCCGGCCTTGTCGTAAGCGCGTACGTGGAGCGAGTTCGGCCCGGCCTGCGTCGGCGTGATCAGCACGTCCGCCGTGCCGTTGGTCGCTTCGACCCGGTTGGCGAAGGTGTCCACGTTCAACGACCAGCCGTAGCGGACGACGTCCGTGGAACCGTTGGGAGAGAACGTGAACACGCCTGCGCGGCCGGGACTGCCGTTGAAGCCGCCGGTCGGGTAGTCAGTCGAGGAGATCGTCGGCGTGTTCGGCGCGGTGGCGTCGACCTGGAACTCGCAGCCCACCCACTTGGAGTGGTGCTTGCCGTCGCTGACGCGGACCGACCAGTTGTAGACGACACCATCGTCGAGCGGGTTCGGCAGCGTGACCTCCGCGAACGAGCCGGACGGCACGTTCGTGGCCGACAGCTCCGCTACGCGGGTACGGCCCTGGCGCACCGCGAAGTCCGCGGTGAGGAACTGGCTGTCGCTGTCCGACACCTTCGCGCGCAGCTTCGGCGTGCGGCTGCCGATGGTGCTCTGGCATGGCGCCCCGGCGGTGGTGAGGTCGGTCGGTGTGTCCGGGCAGGCTGCCGCGCTCGCGGTGGCTGAGCCCAGAAGCATTGCGGCAGCGGTGATCGCAGGCAGAGCAAAGCTCCGCCGTCTGGCGTTGAGCATGTGTGGTTTCTTCCCCCGGTGAACAGTCCCCGACCCGTGCTGAAGCACTATGGCCGAGGCGGCACCGAAAGGGAATAGCGGAGGAACGCGACCCATGCCTCACCGGATACGGGCAGGTGGGAGGCCGGGGCCTTGCTGTCGCGGATGCCGATGCCGTGGCCGACCTCGACGCAGTCACTCGCCTCAGGGCTGTAACTGCTCTTGCGCCACACGGACATCCGGCACGCCTCCTCAGGCAAGCAAGGTGGTGATCATCCCCCTCGATTGTTCCGCATCCAAGGCGTCCCGATCCAACCGTTTCAACACTTCGGCGTAGCTGGCGAGCGACTTCTTGTCTTCCAGGAAGAGACCGGCGTTCTGGCTCTCAATGAAGATCACCGGTTCGAACTTGTGATAGTTGAGCTGGGTGAACGAGCCTGACAGCCCCGCATGAGCTCCGATGGCGATCGGGACGATCCGGAAGGAGATGTACTTGCGCAGCAACATCAGCTGAATGTGGGTCAACTGCGCGCGCATGACGTCCTGACCTCCGACCGGCAATCGAAGCGCCTGCTCGTGCACGTAGAAGACGAACTCACGGCCCGGCTGCAGAATCGCCTGCCGATCGAGTTTCGCCCGGATCAGCGCGTCGATGTCCGCGGGCTGGATCTTGGCCGACTTCTCACAGGCGGCGCGGATGTAGCCGGCAATCTGGAGGTGGCCGGGAACGAGGTTCATCGACCAGACGGTGATCTTGCTGGCGAGGCGTTCCTGGCTGATCAGCGAGTGCACCTGGTCCGGAACGCCGTCCTCGGGGAACTGCAGCCAGCCCTTCTCGCGTGACTCGCGGAAGAGCGTGAGTACGTGCTCGACGTCGGTGTGCGGGGTGCGGCAGTACGAGAGCAGCCGCACGAGGTCGAGCTCGCTGACTCCGCCCTTGCCCTGCACGAGATCGGAGACCTTGGCCTCCTGCCAGTCCAACAGCTCGGCGAGCTGGCGCTGGGTCAGACCGGCCTGCTCGATGGCGTGCCGGACGCAGTCGCCGTATTCCCGACCCACCACGCTTGAGTTGCGCTTCGGCATGGGAAGGAAGCTAGGAGACGGAATCCCCCTCGCTCCAACGTTTCTACCCGAATCGCCCCGAAGGAAGTACGTCTTGGAAACGTTCCAAGACGACACGCCGGGCTAGGTGGGGGTGTTCGTGACCAGGCTGGTCGGCGTCGAGCTGTTGGCGTCCGTCGACGACTTCTCGGTCGACGACGTGACGGACTGCTCCGAGGTGCCACCCGTCGACTGCGGCGGGTCGGCCGGCTTCGTCGTCGTGGTGGTCGTCGTGGTCGTAGTCGTCGTGGTGGTCGACGTCGTCGTGGAGGTCGTCGGGCACGTCGACGAGGTCGACGTCGGGGCCGTGGTCGACGTGGTGGTCGACGTCGAGGTGGACGTCGTCGAGCAGTTCGGCGGCGTCGTCGTGGTCGTCGTCGTCGTCGTGGTGGTGCCGCCCGGGTTGTTGTTGCCGGGGTTGTTGTTGCCGGGGTTGTTGCCCGGGTTGTTGTTGCCCGGCACCGGGTTCTGCACGTTGTTGCCGGTGTCCGGCAGCGACGGCAGGGCGTTGACGTTCTCGCTGTACTCCTTGGCCCACTTGAGGACCGTCTCGACGTACGTCGTGGAGTTGTTGTAGCGGAAGACCGCCTTGGCGCGGTCGGTCTGCTTCGTCATGTCGCCGCCGGTCGCGCAGAGGTAGCGGCCGGCGCCCAGGGCGGCGTCGTAGACGTTGTTCGGGTTGACGTTGCCGTCTTCGTTGCCGTCGGCGCCGAAGCTCGCCCAGGTGGCAGGGATGAACTGCATCGGGCCCACCGCGCGGTCCCAGGCGCTGTCGCCGTCGAGGCGGCCGCCGTCGGTGTCGTGGACGGGCGCGACGCCGGGGGAGCCGTTCAGGACTGGGCCGAGGATCTTGGGGGTGGCGTCGCCGACGGCGTTCACGCGGCCCTTGTTCGCGTGGTCGGACTCGACCTTGCCGATGCCGGCGAGCAGGGCCCAGTCGAGCTTGCAGCCCGGGACTAGCTCGCCCATCTTGTCCTCGGCGCGGAGGTAGGCCTCGAAGACGACACCGGGGATGTCGTAGGTGCCGGGGAAGTCGTCGATCGCGTCGCCTGGCTCGTTGCCGAGGTCGTCGTCGAGCTTGCCGTCCTCGAGGTCGGCGAGCAGGGCCGCGCTCAGCTCGTCGGAGAGCGGCAGGCGGCCGGACGCGCCGAGGGCGGCCGGGTCGAAGCGCAGGGCTCCGTAGACGTCGGCCGGGCCGAGACTGACAGCGATGTCGTTGTGCTTCGAGAGGTTGACCCAGTCGACCAGCTTGGTGCCGACGATCATGGTGGGTGCGAGCATCGCGGCAAGCGCAGCCACGGCGAAGCCCTTTTGCCTAGGGCTCCACACCGCGGGTCCACGCAGTTTGGCCATTGCCACGAATACTCACCTCTCGTGCGTCATCGCGGCGCGCCGTCCGGCAGTTACGGCGCCGCCCCCACCAGTTCCACCCTGCCCCACTACAGAGCCTAGGTGTACCCAAGACGGAGTGAAGCGTGTGTTCGGTTCCGTTGACAGTTAACTTGCCGAACACTCACCCGCCGGCCACAGTCCTTGCTCGGTCAAGATTGCCAGGGCTTCGTCCCCCATGGGATTGACCCCAGGGCCCTTCGCGAGGGCATGAGCGACGTGCACGTGAAGGCACTTGACTCTGCTCGGCATGCCGCCCGCGGTGACTTGCGTGCCCAGCGACTCGATGGCGTCCCTCTCCGCGAGGTACGCCTCGTGCGCGCGCAGGTAGGCCGCGGCGAGCTCCTCGTCGGATGCCAGCCGTTCCTGCTGATCCTTCATCAGCCCGCCGCCCTCCAGCGTGCTGACCAGCGAGTTCAGCTTCGGGCAGGTCAGGTAGTACAGCGTCGGGAACGGCGTCCCGTCGGGCAGCCGCGGGGCGGTCTGCACGACGTTCGGGTGCCCACTGGGGCATCTCGAGGCGATCGCACGTGTCCCGCGCGGCGTGCGGCCGAGCTGCTTCGCGACCGTTTCCAGGTCAGCAGCACTTACTTGTGCGTCACCGATTCCCACAGTTCCTCGTACCAAGACCTTTGTGCCGCGGGCTTGCCCGACGGCCTCTCCGATTCAGTGTTGCGCTTCTCGTCGCCCGGCAACTGGACGATGTACGGCGTCTCGCCCGGCCGCACCCAGTGCAGCCGTTTGCGCGCCTCGATCTCGACGTACGCCGGATCGTTCAACTGCGCCTTCCGTTGCTCCAGCGCAGCCACCTGCTCCCGCAGCTTCTGCTGCTCGGCGCCCACGTCCCGCAGGTCGTCGCGCTGGGACAGGTAGGTCCGCAACGGGACCGCGACGCTCAACGCCAATGCACAGAGCACCATCGCGAACATCGCGGCCCGCCGCGTACCGGTCATGCCGAACGCGCCGCCCGTGCCGTCACTACGACGCGATGGCGCCTTCGGACGAGGCGGCTTGCGCACGCGCGCGGGCCGCGCCTCCCGCTCTTCGCGGGGGCGGCGGGGACGACGCGCGCGCTCGGCCATACCTCAGCTTCTCAGCTCTCCGGCGTGTAGCGCGGGAACGCGAGCTCACCCGCGTAGCGCGCCGCGTCACCGAGCGACTCCTCGATGCGCAGGAGCTGGTTGTACTTCGCGGTGCGCTCACCACGCGCCGGAGCACCGGTCTTGATCTGGCCGGCACCGGTCGCGACGGCGAGGTCGGCGATGGTCGTGTCCTCGGTCTCGCCCGAGCGGTGCGACATCATCGACTTGTAGCCGTACGACGTGGCCAGCGAGACCGCGTCGAGCGTCTCGGACAGCGTGCCGATCTGGTTGACCTTCACCAGCAGCGCGTTGGCGGCGCGGCGGGAGATGCCCTCCTCCAGGCGCTCCGGGTTGGTGACGAACAGGTCGTCGCCCACGATCTGGACCTTCTCGCCCAGCTCGGCGGTCATCTGCACCCAGCCGTCCCAGTCGTCCTCGGACAGCGGGTCCTCGATGGAGACCATCGGGTAGTCGCGGACCAGCTCGGAGTAGTAGCCGATCATCTGCTCGGCGGAGCGCTTGTTCTTCTCGAACGTGTAGGCGCCGTCGGAGAAGAACTCCGTGGCGGCCACGTCGAGCGCGAGCGCGACGTCGCGGCCCGCCCGGTAACCGGCCTTCTCGATGGCCTCGAGGATCAGGTCGAGCGCGTCGCGGTTGCTGCCGAGGGACGGCGCGAAGCCACCCTCGTCACCCAGACCCGTGGAGAGACCCTTGCTCTTCAGCACGGACTTCAGCGCGTGGTAGACCTCGGTGCCCCAGCGCAGGCCCTCGCGGAAGGTCTCCGCGCCGATCGGCGCGATCATGAACTCCTGGATGTCCACCTCGGTGTCGGCGTGCGAGCCACCGTTGAGGATGTTCAGCATCGGCACCGGCAGCACGTGCGCGTTCGGGCCGCCGATGTAGCGGAACAGCTCCAGGCCACTCGAAGTCGCAGCGGCCTTGGCCACCGCGAGGCTGACGCCGAGGATCGCGTTGGCGCCCAGGCGCGACTTGTCCGGCGTGCCGTCCAGGTCGACGAGCTTCTGGTCGACAACACGCTGCTCGACGGCCTCGATGCCGACCAGCTCGGGCCCGATCTCGTCGAGCACCGCGGTGACCGCGCGCTCGACACCCTTGCCGCCGTACCGCTTGGCGTCGCCGTCGCGCAGCTCCACCGCCTCGTGCTCACCGGTCGACGCGCCCGACGGAACGGCCGCGCGCTCCAGCGTTCCGTCGTCCAGCGCCACCTCGACCTCGACGGTGGGGTTGCCACGCGAGTCAAGGATCTCGCGTGCTCCGACCTGCTCGATGACCGCCACTTGCGCTCCCTGTTTCTCCTGCGTCTCGTCTCGCGACGAGCCTACTTGGGCCAGGTGACCGGCTGGGGCTCGCCACCGTCAGATCACAGTGGGCCGCCAGCTCCGATCGTCTGAATCGTGCCAGACGTCAGCCGGCTCTGAGGAGGGCCTCGACGACGCGAGGCAGGATCTTGGGCAACTTCGCCCTCGTCTCGTCACCGGAGACGGCGGCATCCACCTCGACAGCGACGAGCAGATCGCCGTGCGTGATGAACACTTCACAGTCCCAGACGCCGTCCGGCAGATCGGGGACGCTCTCGCAGAACCCGTAGGAGTCGTCCACTCCGGCCAGTTCCGGCAACGGGATGTCCGCCGTCACCTCGCGCGACGGCTTGTTCGTGGTCCCGACGTACGTCTTGCACGACCGCGCTTTGGTGCGCACCGTCTCCAGGACGAAAGCGCTGGTCACGTCGACCATCCCGTACACCGTCTGCTTGACGTACAGCTCCCCTTCCGACCACGTGCGCGAGCGCGAGTCGGAGACGCCCTGGTCGACGCGAGCGCCGAGGCAGACCTCGCTGACCCTGCCCTTCGTGCCACCGACCTCGGCCGTTGCCGCCGGATCCTCCTCCACCAGCCTGCTGTTGTAGTCGGCGAACGCGTCCGCGTACATCAGCGCCAGCTTCACCTTCGCGTCCATCGCACGCATCCGGTCCTGCGTCGAGGCCGTGGTCGGCGCCGCCACGGGTCTCGACTCGACGATCGCCGGCGAGCACGCCGTGAGCGCGACAACGCAGAACGCCACCATGAACCGCATGAGCTCCCCCAGAAGCAACGTCATTCCAGGCTCAGCGGAAGGTGCTTCACGCCGTTCTGGAAGTTCGACCTCAACCTGCTGATCTCCCCGTCGAGGTGAAGCATGGCAGGCAGATCCAGCACCGCGTCGAAGATCGCTCGCATCTGCGCTCGGGCCAGCTGCGCGCCGAGGCAGAAGTGCGGCCCGTGCCCGAAACTCAGGTGGTCGGCCTCGCGCCGGCCGACGTCGAACGCCGCCGGGTCGCTGAACACCAGCTCGTCGCGGTTGGCCGAGGAGAACCACACGACGACCTTGTCCCCCGCCTTGATCTTCTGCCCGCCCACCTCCGTGTCCTGGACGGCCGTGCGGCGGAAGTGCATCACCGGCGTCCACCACCGCAGCATCTCCTCGACTGCGGTGTCGAGCAGCGTCCGGTCGGCCCGCAGCCGCTCGTACTGATCGGGGTGCTCGAGCAACGCGATCATGCCGCCGGGGATGCCGTTGCGCAGGGTTTCGTTGCCTGCCACGGAGAACAGCCAGAAGAGGTTCTCGAACTCCTCGAGCGTGACGTCTTCCCGCATGAGGTTGCTCAGGACGTCGTCTGAGGGGTTGGAACGCTTGTAGGAGCCCAATGCGTGCGCATAGGCGTAGAGATCAGGCATGCCGTCACGTGCGCGCGGGTCGCGGCCATCGTCAGGACGCAGCTCCAACGCCATGAGAGCCATGTCCGTCATGCCCGCGGTCGAGCTGGACGACAACGCGTACTCCGCGTCCTGAAAACCGATCACGCGGTTGCTCCAGTCGTAGAGCAACGCGCGGTCCTGCCGGGGCACGCCGAAGACGTCGGCCAGCGTCAGCAACGGCAGATCGGCCACGTCGTGAGCGAAGTCGCCGGACGGGTTCGCGATGATCTCGCGGGCGTTCGCGCGGATGCCGTCTTCGAGACGAGCGACCGCACGCGGGGTGAAAGCGCTGGTCAGCATGCGTCGCAGCCGGGTGTGCCCAGGCGGGTCCTGGTTGAGCATCATGCGCCGCACGTACGCCAGGTCTGCCGGCCGCGGGTCGCGGATCTGCGTGGCGCCGCGGTGCGATGAGAAGGTGTGAGGCGAACGAAGCACCGTCCGGACGTCGGTGTGACGGAAGACCGCCCAGAAGTCGTCGATGCGCACGACGTTCTTTTCGCGCAGCCGGGTGAGTGCGTCGTGCGGGACACCCGAGGTATACGTGTCCGGGTCGACGATCAGCTCGGCATCGGTCCGCATAGAACGGGATTCTGACGTGCTTCATGTCGAACGTGGTGGAAACGGGCCGCTGCTGGTGCTGCTGCACGGCCTGGGCGCGACCGGTGAGGTGTGGCAGGACGTCGTCAGCGAGTGGGACGGCAGCTGGCTCGTGCCGGATCTGCCCGGCCACGGACGCAGCACGCCCATCGAGCGCTACTCGTTCGGCTCGCTCGCGGCAGCGGTTGCCGACGTGATCCCGCGCGAACCCGTCACGGTCATCGGCCACTCGCTCGGCGGCGTAGTCGGACTGGCACTGGCGAGCGGCTGGTTCGGCGTGAAGGTCACGACCTGCATCGGCGTCGGGATCAAGGTGCAGTGGACCGACGAGGAGCTGGAGAAGGCAGCGGCACTCGCCGCGAAACCCGGCAAAGTCTTCGCCACGCAAGAAGAAGCCGTCGAGCGAGCCTCGAAGATGGCGGGCGTGCGACTGCGACACGGAGTGTCCGAAGTAGAGGGTGGATGGACGCCGTCGCTGGACATGAAGGCCTTCGGGGTGGGCAGGCCGGACATGCCGGGACTGATCATGGCCGCCGAGGCCGAGATCGTCCTGGCGGCAGGCGAGAACGACCCGATGAGCCCCCAGGAGCACCTGAAGGAGCTGGTGCCCGAGCCGGTCGAGTTCCCCGGCGCGGGCCACAACGTGCACGTCGAGTCGCCCTCGTCGATCACCGCGCTGCTGGCTCAGCTCGCCACGTAACCGCCGTCGGCCGTGATGACCGACCCGGTGACGTAGCTGGAGCGGTCGGAGGCCAGGAACACCACCGCCTCCGCGATCTCCTCTGGCTGGCCGACGCGCTTCAGGGCCGTCAGCGCGGTGATCGCTTCGAACATCTCACCGGCGCCCTGCACGGCGGCGTCGGTGGCGATCGGGCCGGGCGCGACGGAGTTGACCCGGACGCCCGCCGGGCCGAACTCGACGGCCCACGACCTGGTCAGCGCGTCCATGGCGGCCTTGGAGGCGTTGTAGACGGAGCCGATCGGGGTGCCGATCACGGCCGCGATCGAGGAGACGTTGACGATCGAACCGCTACCGCGAGCGACCATCGCCGGGGCGAGGGCCGCGGTGAGGAAGTAGGTGCCGCGGACGTTGACGTCGAACACCTGCTGGTAGCCGTCGAGCGACTGCTCTGGGGTCGGCGAGAACGGGAAGATGCCCGCGTTGTTGACGAGCACGTCGACCTCGCCGACCTCCTCGGCGAGCTTGCGGACGTCGGTGATGCTGGCGACGTCCGAGACGATGAAGTGCGCGGTGCCGCCGGCCTGCTCGACGAGCTCGACGGTCTCCTTGCCGAGCTCGGCCCTGCGCCCCGTGAGGTAGACGGTGGCACCCGCCTCCGCGAGCTTGACCGCGATCGAACGGCCGATGCCCGACGTGGCGCCGGTGACGAGTGCCTTCTTGCCTGCGAGTTCCTTGGTTGACATGTCTACGAACTTGGCGGCGCCAGGTCGTCGAACCATAAATTCCCGATGAATCAGCTGGTCAGAACCGGTGAGCGCCACCCGAAGTACATCCGCACGAACCGCGGCAGCCGGTAGCGGCCGAGCACCATCGGCTCGATCAGGTGCACGTCGGCCAGCGACTCCAGCACGAACTCGATCGCCCCGGCCTCGACGCCTGCCATCTCCGCGGCCTCGCACACGTCGATCACGTCGGCCCGCCGCTTGGAGAAGCACTGCAGCAGGTGCAGCTCCGCCTCGCTGAGCCGCTCCTCCGCCTTGATCATCGGCGCCAGCACGGCCTGGCAGTCGGACGGGAGGGCGCTGCCGAGCTGGGTCTCGCGTTCCATCTGGGCCAGCAGCATCGCGACGGTCCAGTGCGGGCGGCCGGTGAGCTTGCCGCCGAGCACGCGGATCGGGTTCGGCAGGCGCGACACGCGGTCCAGCACCTCCTCCGCCGCCTCGAGCTCGGCCTCGATCCGTGCCGGGTCCAGCACCTCGCGCAGGAACTCCCGCGCCTCGCCCTCGGTCAGCCCGGCGAGCTTCACCCACGTGACGCCGGGCAGCTCGTTCCACCGCCGCAGGCTCGTGAGGATCATGGCGCTGCCGGGCGTGTGGAGGTCCGCGACCTGCGCCGGTTCCTGCACGTCGTCGACGACGATCAGGAACCGCCTGCCGCGCGCTTTTTCCCGCCACAGAGCGGCTTTGTCGCCGTTGGGGTTCTCCACGCCGACCGCGCGCAACAGCTCGTTGGCGATGTCCTTGGACCGCACGAAGATCTGGCCGTCCGGGTACTGGTGCTTGACGCTGTGCGCGATCTGGGTTGCGAGCGCCGTCTTGCCGCTGCCGTGCATCCCGGTGATGCCAACGGTTTTCGGCAACGTGCGGAGTGCCAGCGCGATCTCGGCGGTGCGGCCGGTGAAGTCGGGGAGGCTCGGTGGCAGCTGCTCCGGGCGTCGTTCGAGGTGGAGGTCGCCCTTGAGGATCTGCGCGTGGACCTTGCGCAGCTCGGGTCCGGGTTCCAGGCCGAGTTCTTCGTTGAGCAGTGTGCGCGCCTGGTGGTACTCGTCGAGCGCTTCGGCCTGCCTGCCCTCGCGGTAGAGAGCGTGCATCAGCAAGGCGCGCGGGCGTTCCCTGAGTGGGAAGAGGGCGACGTGCTTCTGCAGCTCGAGGATGTCGAGCTCGCGTTCCAGCCAGTCCTCGCGAGACTTGAGCCGCTGCTGGGCCAGCCGCGTGCGTTGCGCCTCGAAATACGCGCTCTCGAGGCCTTCGAGGGGCTCGCCACGGCAATCGTCGACGATCTCGGCCTTGAGGGTGTAGCCGCCGTTCTTGGACTTCAGGTCCAGCTCGGGCAGCAACTTCCGGATCTTGTAGGTGTACGTCCGCAACGCCATGACCGCGCTCGGCGTCGGGTCGTCCCAGACCATGCCGATCAGCTGGTCGTTGCTCAGCCGGATGCCGTTGTTCAGCAGCAACGCCGCC
>JAVXWK010000812.1:0-3496 GCA_032230575.1 Pseudonocardiales bacterium
GGCCTCGACGCTCGCCGGCACACCCATGAACGTGTGCGTGGGCAGCTGATGCGTGCGGCCGGCGGCGTGCACACTCGCTCTGGCGGCGGTCGGGTGCACGACGTGATCGGCGAGCCCGACCTCGGCGATCAGCTCCTGCGCCTCGGGCTTGCGGTGCAGGAACGCCTCCGCGCCCACGTCGAACCGCACGCCCGCGAGCTCGGTCGTGCGCAGCTTGCCGCCGAGCCGGTCGGACTGCTCGATCACGGTGATCTTCGCGTCCGGGCCGAGCAGCATCCGCAGCCGGTGCGCGGCGGCGAGGCCGGAGATCCCGCCTCCGACGACAGCTACGTGCGGCGCTCTTCCGTGCATTACAAGCTGTGGATCAGTTCGACGGTCCGGGTGATGATCTCCGGATCGGTGTCGGGGAGCACGCCGTGGCCGAGGTTGAAGATGTGGCCCCGCGCGGCCTTGCCCTCGGCGTGGATGCGGCGGACCTCGGGTTCGACGGCCTCGAAGCCCGCGAAGAACAACGCCGGATCCAGGTTGCCCTGCACGACGGGCTTCGGCAGTTCGGGAGCGGCCTTCTCGAGCCGGTCCACCGCCACGTCCAGCGGAATCCGCCAGTCGACGCCCACGACGTCCGCGCCGGCCTCGCGCATCGCGGGCAGCAGCTCACCAGTGCCGACGCCGAAGTGGATGCGCGGCACGGTGGTGATCGTCTCGAGGACGCGCTTCGAGTGCGGCAGCACGAACTCGCGGTAGTCGCGCTCGGACAGCGCGCCCGCCCAGGAGTCGAACAGCTGCACGGCCTGCACGCCGGCGTCGAGCTGCGCGTGCAGGAAGGCCGCGGTGACGTCCGCGATCTTGGCCAGCAGCGCGTGCCACAGCTCGGGGTTGCCGTGCATGAGCGCCTTGGTGCGCTCGTGGTTCTTGCTGGGCCCGCCCTCGACGAGGTAGCTCGCCAGCGTGAACGGCGCCCCCGCGAACCCGATCAGCGCGACCTGCTGCGGGAGTTCCTTGAGCAGCAACCCGATGGCGTCCGCGACCGGCTGGACCTGCTCGGCGTGCAGCTCGGGAAGAGCCCGCACGTCGTCGAGCGTCCGGACCGGGTTCGCGACCACGGGACCGGTGCCCGCGACGATGTCCAGGTCGACACCCGCGGCCTTGAGCGGCACCACGATGTCGGAGAAGAGGATCGCGCCGTCGACGCCGTGCCGCCGGACGGGCTGCATGGTGATCTCGCAGACCATCTCCGGGTCCATGCACGCGTCGAGCATCGCGGTGCCCTGGCGCAGTGCCCGGTACTCGGGCAACGACCGTCCCGCCTGCCGCATGAACCAGACAGGGGTGTGCGACGGGGTGCCGCCACTTGCGGCCACGAGGAGGGGGGCTTGTGAACTCATATCTCTTTCATGGTCCCACGTCCCGGCGTGCCGCCGTCACTCGGTCGGTTTGCGAGGCATACAGTCAGTTGTGTGACCGAGCCGGAAATCTTCCGCCGGGCGGTGGGGACGCTCAAGTCGGTTCGCCACAGGCCCGAGATCGAACTCACCGAGGTTCGACCGCCCCAGCGGCTCGCGCCGTGGGCGTACGCGCTGACGGCTGAGGTCACCGGCCCGTCGGACGAACTGTCGACCGGAAGGCTCGTGCTGCTGCACGACCCGGACGGCGACGAGGCGTGGGGCGGTGTCCTGCGCGTCGTGGCGTACGTGCGCGTCGAACTGGACCACGAGCTCGCGTCGGATCCGCTGCTGCCCGAGGTCGGGTGGTCCTGGCTGACCGAGGCGCTGGAGCAGTCGGGCGCCGGGTTCACCGCGCTGGGCGGGACCGTGACGCAGACGTCCTCGGCCCGGTTCGGCGACATCGCCGGCCCGGCTCGCACCGACGACCTGGAGCTGCGCGCGTCGTGGACCGCGCTCGACGGAGAGCTCGCCGAGCACGGCACCGCGTTCTACGAGCTGATGGCGACGGCCGTGGGGCTGCCGCCGGTCGGGGTCACCATGTTCGGGCAGCGCTAGTCAGCGCTAGTCAGCTCTGGTCGGCTTCGCGCAGGACGCGCAGGACGTTCGCGCCCGCGAGCTTCGTGCAGTCGTCCTCGGACCAGCCCTTGTCGAGCAGTGCGCCGATGAGGTTGGGGTAGGTCGAGACGTCCTCGAGTCCCTGCGGAAGTTCGCCGACGCCGTCGTAGTCGCCACCGAGACCGATGTGGTCGATGCCGACGACCTCGCGCGCGTGCTCGACGTGCGCGACGACGTCGTCCAGCGTCGCGGTCGGCGCCGGGTGGTCGACGATCCACTTCTCGCCGAAGACCTTGCGGGCTCCGAGGTCGGCGTGGTTCTCCCCCGCGGCGGTCATCGCGTCACGAAGGGCTGCGTCCCATTCAGCGAACCGAGGTGCCACGAAGCTCGGGACGAATGTGATCATGGCCACACCGCCGTTGGTCTTGAGCTTGACCAGGACGTCGTCCGGAATGTTGCGCGGATGGTCCGCGACGTGGCGGCACGACGAGTGACTGAAGATGACGGGCTTGACGCTCGTCTCGAGTGCTGCGTGCATCGTGCTCGGCGCGACGTGGCTCAGGTCGACGAGCATGCCGATCCGGTTCATCTCGCGGACGACGTCGCGGCCGAACTCGGTCAGCCCGCCGTGTTCTGGCTGGTCAGTGGCACTGTCGGCCCACGGCGTGTTGTCGTTGTGGGTCAGCGTCATGTAGCGGACACCCAGGCGGCGCAGCGCGCGCAGAACTCCGAGTGAAGAGTTGATGGAATGTCCGCCCTCGGCCCCCAGGAGGGACGCGACACGCCCGGACGCGAAAACTTTTTCAGCCTCTGCGGCGGTCGTGGCGATGCCCAGGTGGCCGGAGTAGCGCTCGGCCAGTTCGTAGACCAGTGCGACCTGCTCCAGCACGGCGGTCACGGCTCCGTCGCCCGCGAGCCGGCACGGAATCCAGACGGACCAGAACTGCATCCCCAGACCGCCCTCGCGCATTTTCACGAGGTCGGTGTGCAGCCTGGGATGACGTTCCGTGAGATCGATCTTCGCGGCGGTCGTGTAGACGTCCTCGCCCGTTCCGTCACCGAACTCCCGCAATGCCCACGGGAGGTCGTTGTGGCCGTCGACGAGGGGTACACGCTGCAGCAACGCCCGCGCTCGTTCCGGACCGGTCAGGCTCGGCACAACCAACTCCTATACGTCGTCATGAGGGGATCTCGTGTTACTCCCCCTATCTAGTTGTCATCCGATCGTGTGACAGATGAGTCCATCTGTCACAACTCAATAGGGATAGATACCCGATTGATCGTCCCGTAGACCCGCATGGGCGGCTACGCTGCCCCAGACGACACCACTTTCGGTCGATCAGTGGCGCGGCTGATTGGACGAAAGTCTCCGGTGCCGGTCGGGGGGCACGACCGACTCCAGGGAGGTAGTGACGTGGCTGCCGTCGGCTTAGGTCAGGCCGTTCGTACCACGCCAGCCGGCTCGTTGCCGGCGAACATGGTCCCGCACCCGCGGG
>JAVXWK010000840.1:0-4771 GCA_032230575.1 Pseudonocardiales bacterium
AACACGATCACCATCAGCAGCGGATAGGCGAACGGCGCCAACGACAGCAACCGGAGCTTCGAAGACCACGGCTCGGTCAGGTCGCCCACGATCGTGAAGAACGCGACGCCCGTGTACACCGCGCACAACAGCAGGATGCCGGTGAACCAACCGGTCTGGAGCGTTGCGCTGACGACGACGTAAATGAACAAAGGCTCGAACAGCACGAGGACCTCCCCTGCCGCCGTGTAGGGCAGGTGCAGCCACGAGAGAAGGCGCGAGCAGGACTTGCCGAAGAAGAGCGAGCGGTGCTTGTAGAACGCTTGCAGGCGGCCGAATTTCCACCGGAACCGCTGGCGCAGCAGGCCGTTCAACGACGGCACGGCCTGGGTGTAGGCGATGGCGTCGGCGGCGAAGATGATGCGCCAGTCGAAGTTGCCGCGCACGGACAGGATCTTCATCGAGAAGTCGATGTCCTCGGTCATCGTGTCGGTGTCGAAGTAACCGCACGCGCGGACGATCGAGGTGCGGAACACCGAGCCGACACCACCGATGACGTACTCGCAGTTGAACACCGTGTAGCCCTGCTTCAGCCGGTGCACCACCGCGTACTCCAAGCGCTGCACCCACCCCAGAACGCCACGCGGACAAGCGATCTTCACGTTCGCCGCGGCCGCGAGCACCAACGGGTCCGCGAAGTGCGCGACCATCCGTGAGACAGCGGAGACCGACAACGTCGAGTCCGCGTCCAGCACCATCACGAGCCCGTCGCCGACGAGGCGCATGCCGGTGTTGATCGCGGCCGCCTTGCCCGCATTCGGTTGCGAGACAACATGAACACGCGACCCAAAGCCCGACAGCACCTCGACGGTGCGGTCGGTCGAACCGTCGTCGACCACGATCACCGACACGTCGGCGTAGGAACTGTCCAAAACGGACTGAACCGCGCGGGCAACGCACAGCTCCTCGTTGTACGCCGGAATGACCACCCACACCGTTGGCGCGTAAGGCAACGGACGCGAGCGGTGCAACGACAGGTCGTAGAGGTCGGCCGCCACGAGAACGACGCACACGCGCACCACGCCGATCATCGCCAGCGGCACCATGAGCCACACCAGCGACGTCATCGGCGATGGCGGAGCAGCAGGATGCGGGACGCGAGCAGACTGCCCGCGATTATGGCGCAGGCCAAGAACAACACCACGTAGTACGCGGCAACCATGACGGAACTCCCTCCGTGGACCGGAAGCAGGATCGGTCCGAAGTGGAGGGACGAAAACCACACAAAGGTGTAAGGACTAGTTACGGCGCGCAGCCCTGAGCCAGCGCATCACGGGGTGCAGGATCACGACGAGCAGCGACCCCCACACCATGCCGCCCATCGACAGGTCGCCGATCTCGATCGTCAGGTCGCCGACGCCTGCCACGAGCGCCGCGCCGCCCACCATCGCGTTCGCCGGGTTCGTCAGGTCGACACCGCGGTCCATCCAGATCCGCACGCCGATGAGCACGATCAGGCCGTAGAGCACCAACGTGCAGCCGCCCAGCACACCCGGCGGGATGGTGCCGAACAACGCGATGGCCTTCGGGGAGAACGCGAGAGCAGCGGCGAACACACCGGCGAACGCGAACGCCGCGGTGGTGTAGACGCGCGTCACGGCCATGACGCCGATGTTCTCGGAGTACGTCGTCGTCCCGACGCCGCCACCGAGCCCGGAGAGCGCCGTGGACAGCCCGTTCGCGATGATCGCGTCACCGGCGCTGCCGTCCAGGTTGCGGCCCGTCAGAGCCGCCACAGCCTTCACGTGGCCCACGACCTCGGCGACCAGCACGATCACCACGGGCAGCATCAGCAGCACGACGGACGGCCGCAGCTCGGGCTGGTGCAGCTGCGGCAGGCCCACCCAGGCCGCCTCGCGCAGTTCCGCGAACTTCTCCGACGGGACGGCGCCGAACACCACGCCGCCCACCCAGACGCCCACGAAGCCCACCAGGATCGAGAACCGGTAGAGCAGGCCCCTGCCCAGCACGCCGGCCAGCAGGATCACCGCGGTCGTGATGGCGGCCAGCACGGGCTGCTCGGCGAAGTTCGAGGTGGCCTGGTGCGAGAGGTTCAGGCCGATGATGATCACGACGGCGCCGGAGACGACCGGCGGCATGACCGACTCCAGCAGCCGCACGCCCAGTGCCTTGACCGCGATGCCGACGACGATCACCAGCAGGCCCGCGGCGACCACACCGCCGAGCTGGGCCGCGGTGCCCTGTTCACGAGCGGCGACGAGCGGCGCCACGAAGGCGAACGACGAGCCCAGGTAGCTCGGGACGCGGTTCTTGGTGATCACCAGGAACAGCAGGGTGCCCAGGCCGGAGAACAACAGGGTCGTGGCGATGGGGAGGCCGGTAGCGGTGGGAACGAGCACCGTCGCGCCGAACATGGCGACCAGGTGCTGCACTCCGAACCCGATGGTGAGCGGCCAGCTCACCCGCTCCTCTGGTGCGACGGTTTCACTGTCGGTGATCCGACCGTCCCCGTGCACGGTCCACAACGCCAACGCACTGCCTCCCGGCAACCCAGCCGGACTTCCCGCAGACCGGCCCCGGAATCCTGCCACGCCATGTAGTGGCTACGGCTAGATAACGGTCTGATAATCACACGATTCGCCTAAAGATCTCCAGAGAGAACCGCCGAATAGGCGCACGCGATCACAGAGAGTCACGATCAGTACGCTGAATAGCCTGACACGTCTCGCATCGCAGACGCGAGACCGGCCATGTGGTCGGTGGCGTCGTCGAGCACCTCGCGCGGATCCTGGAACGCCGTGCTCGCCGCCAGCGCCTGACCGGCTGCCGCCACGAGCGAACAGTAGCGGTCCACGCCGTCCGCCAGTTGGATCCTGATCACGCGCACGCCCTCGACCAACGGTGCGCGCTCCAGCGGCGGTGCGGTGTTCCTGGCGCGTTCGACGGCCTGGAGCTGCGCGGACACCGCACGGATGGCAGCAGAGGCCTCCTGAGCGGTCTGCCGGGCGTGCTGGACGGACTCCGCCGGCATCGACACGAGCGTCGGCGAGTCGAGCTGACGCAGCAGCTCGTGCATCGCGTCCTCGGCCCCGTGGAGCTTCTCCATGGGGACGCGCGCGGCGGAGATGTGCGCGGGCAGCGGCGGCCGGACAGCCGGCGGCGGAGTGAGCTCCAGCCGTTGCCTCGCGCCCTTGAGCTCGCGCAGCTTGAACCCGCTGCGGACGGCGAGCAGGCCGGGCACGGCGGCACCGATCGTGCCGGTGACCGCGGCCCACGTGCCGAGCACGCCGGTGAACCCGAACACGGCCAGGGTGCCGAAGATCGTGATCAGCGCCAGCCAGAACGTGAGCACGGCGTTGGTGCGCTTGCGCTTGCGTTCGAGCTTGGCGCGCGGGTCGTTCCACTTCTGCAGGCGGTACCGCGCCTGTTCGGCCAGCGGGTGGCCCTGGAGCGACGCACCCAACTCGTTGACGACCTTGCGGACGATCTCGTTGTTGGGACGGTTTCTCCAGGGCTCCATGATCACCTGCTGACTCCTCCCCCGTGGCTCAGTGCTGAGCCGGCGGGACCTGCTGCTGCGTGGTCTTCTGCTCCTGCGAGACGCGCTGCGCGATCTCGGCCTGGATCTGCGCGGCGGCGCTGTTGCCCGCGGTGACCTGCGGCGGGGTGCTGGACGCACCACCGTGCATGGACGCGCGGATCTGCTCCAGCCGCGACGAACCCGCGAGCTGGGTGGTCGAGGCCTGGACCTCGAGCATCCGGCCCTGAACCGAGTTCTGGGCGAGCTCCGCCGACCCGAGCGCGGTCGAGTAGCGCTTCTCGATCTTGTCGCGAACCTCTTCGAGCGACGGCACGTTGCCCGGCGCCGCGAGCTCGCTCATCTGGTTCAGCGACGCGGAGACCTGCTCCTGCATCTTCGCCTGCTCCAGCTGGCTGAGGAGCTTCGTGCGCTCGGCGAGCTTCTGCTGCAGCATCATCGAGTTGCGCTCGACCGCCTGCTTGGCCTGTGCGGCGGCCTGCAGCGACTGGTCGTGCAGCGTCTTGAGGTCTTCGATGCCCTGCTCGGCGGTGACGAGCTGGGTGGCGAAGCCCTGCGCGGCGTTCTCGAACTGCGTCGCCTTCTGCTCGTCGCCCTTGCCACGCGCTTCGTCCGCGAGGACGAGCGCCTGCCGGGTGGAGGCCTGCAGCTTTTCGACCTCGCCGAGCTGCCGGTTGAGCTTCATCTCCAGCTGCCGCTGGTTGCCGATCACGGAGGCGGCCTGCTGCGAAAGCGCCTGGTGGTTGCGCTGCGCCTCCTCGATGGCCTGCTGGATCTGTACCTTCGGGTCGGCGTGCTCGTCGATCTTCGACGAGAACGCCGCCATCATGTACTTCCAGAACTTCACGAACGGACTGGCCATCTCCTACGCCTGCCTTCTCGGTGCCGGTGTTGGGTCCATCGTCTCAATTGTGCGTCGGCGGTTCTACCAACCTGGGGAGATATCCGGGATGACCCCGACCTTCCCTGGGACTTTGGAGTGAAACGCCTGACGGCGCCCAATCCTGCCCGCACCCGCGCCCCGAGACGCGGTGACCCAACGTGCTGATGCCAAGCCGTTGCCTGCCGTTCAGCGTGCTGGCGTCGTTGCCTAGATGAACGTGCGAAGGGGCAATCTTGTTGCAGACCGTCACGTGGCGGCCACCACAACCATCCCCCAACCGTGCTGCCTGACGGTACGCGGGGACCCCGCGTACCGTCCTGGCGTACGCGGGGGCCCCGCGTACCGGCTCG